>DASZXL010000015.1:0-24643 GCA_035545915.1 Minisyncoccota bacterium | reverse complement strand
GCTTCACGTCGTATCATCAGCGACCGGTCGTGAATCTCGGCGAGAAGGTAAAGAAGGGTCAGGTCCTCGCAGACGCATCGTCGTCTGACGCAGGTCAGATCGCTCTCGGCCAGAACATGCTCGTCGCATTCATGTCGTGGTCCGGCGCTAACTACGAAGACGCTATCATCATCTCCGAGCGCGTCGTAAAGAACTCGAAGTTCACCTCTATCCATATCGAGGAATTCGTCGTGAACGTCCGCGACACCAAGCTCGGCCCTGAAGTCACGACCCACGACATCCCGAACGTCGGCGAAGGCAAGCTCCGAAACCTCGATGAGGACGGCATCATCAGGATCGGCGCAGAAGTGCGATCGGGCGACATCCTTGTCGGCAAGATCACGCCGAAGGGCGAGACCCAGCTCACTCCTGAAGAACGCCTCCTCCGATCGATCTTCGGCGAGAAGGCTCGCGACGTTAAGGACACCTCGAAGCGCATGGAAGGCGGCAAGAAGGGCCGCGTCGTCTCGGTCAAAGTCTTCTCTCGCGAGAAGGGCGACAAGCTCGAATCCGGCATCATAAAGCGCATCCACGTCGAGGTCGCTCAGCTCCGAACCGTATCGGTAGGCGACAAGCTCGCAGGCCGCCACGGCAACAAGGGCGTCATCTCGCGCATCCTTCCTGAGGAGGATATGCCATACATGGCGGACGGCACGCCTATCGACGTGATCCTCACGCCCCTTGGCGTTCCATCCCGTATGAACCTCGGTCAGATCCTCGAGCTTCATCTCGGCATGGCCGCTCATACGCTCAACTATCAGGCTATCGTGCCTCCGTTCGCGGGCGCGACCGACAAGGAGATCAAGCAGGAGCTCGTCAAAGCAGGCCTCGCCGAAAACGGCAAGATGCCTCTCTACGACGGACGCACGGGCGAGAAGTTCCAGCAGGATATCTCCGTCGGCTACATGTACATATTGAAGCTTCACCACATGGTGGAGGACAAGATCCACATGCGATCTATCGGTCCATACTCGCTCATCACTCAGCAGCCGCTGGGCGGTAAGGCGCAGGGCGGCGGTCAGCGATTCGGAGAAATGGAAGTCTGGGCGCTCCTCGGTCACGGCGTGGCCCACACCCTCCGCGAGATCCTCACGGTGAAGTCGGACGACATTCAGGGCCGATCGGCGACCTTCGACTCTATCGTGAAGGGCGAGAAGCTCGCTCCGCCGAACATCCCGGCATCGTTCCACGTTCTCCTTAACAGCCTCAGGGGCCTCGCGCTCGACGTCGAACTGAGGAAGGACGGCAAGGACATTAAGAAGGGCAACAAGTAATCCTCTTAATCTAAAGAAACTACTATGGCATATACACCAAAACCTAAGGCGGGCGAATCGACGGACTTCGACACGGTCGCTCTCCGCGTCGCATCGCCTGACAGGATCAAGGAGTGGTCGTTCGGCGAGGTCACCAAGCCTGAGACGATCAACTACCGAACCCAGCGTTCAGAGAAGAATGGCCTCTTCGACGAGAAGATATTCGGTCCGGACAAGGACTTCGAATGTTACTGCGGAAAATACCGCGGCATCAGGTACAAGGGCATCATCTGCGAGAAATGCGGCGTCGAGATCACCCGCTCCATCGTACGACGCGAGCGCATGGGTCATATCGAGCTCGCTACGCCGGTATCCCACATCTGGTTCCTCCGTTCGATGCCTTCGCGCCTCGGCCTCATCCTCGGCATGACGACGTCGGACCTCGAGAAGGTCATCTATTTCGCCGGCTATATCGTCACCAAGGTGCACGAAGACGCCCGCGCGACGATCATGAAGGACCTCGAGTCGGAATATAAGTCCAAGGTCAAGACCGTTCAGGACGAGAAGACCCGCGAGGCTTTGAAGTCCATGTACTCGGGCGCAAAGAAGGAGATCGACGCTATCGCCGAAGGCGCAGTGCTCGACGAGCTCGAATACGGCAAGTTCTCGATGAAATACTCGACCTTGTTTGAGGCGGGCATCGGCGCAGAGGCCATGTACGAGATTTGCAAGAACATCGACCTCAAAAAGCTCGAAGCCAAGCTCGTCGTCGACCTCGAAAAGGCGAATAGCCTCGAGAAGGACAAGATGAACCGCCGTCTCTCGGTCGTCCGCGCGATGATCAAGTCGCAGATCCGTCCAGAGTGGATGTTCCTTTCCCGCATCCCGGTTATCCCTCCGGCGCTCCGACCGATGGTTCCGCTCGACGGCGGCCGCTACGCGACGTCTGATGTGAACGACCTCTACCGACGCGTCATCAACCGAAACAACCGCTTGATGAAGCTCAAGGAGATCAACGCTCCCGACGTCATCCTCCGAAACGAGAAGCGCATCCTCCAGGAAGCGGTAGACGCCCTCATCGACAACTCGATCAGGCACGGCAATTCGACGACCGCCGCGGGCTCCCTCGCGTCGAAGCGCGCTTTGAAGTCGCTCGCCGATAACCTCAAGGGCAAGAGGGGTCTCCTCCGCGGAAACCTCCTCGGCAAGCGCGTCGACTACTCGGGCCGATCGGTTATCGTCGTCGGTCCTGAGCTCGCTCTCGACCAGTGTGGGCTTCCGAAGCACATGGCGCTCGAGCTCTTCAAGCCGTTCGTCATTAACCAGCTCCTCTCGCGCGAGCTCGCATACAACATCCGCGGCGCATCGAGGCTCATCGAAGACGGCATCCCAGAGGTCTGGGCTATCCTCGAGGAGGTCATCGACGGCAAGTACGTGCTCTTGAACCGAGCACCTACGCTTCACCGCCTCGGTATCCAGGCATTCAGGCCTATCCTCATCGAAGGCAACGCTATCCAGGTTCACCCTCTCGTATGTTCGGCGTTCAACGCAGACTTCGACGGCGACCAGATGGCAGTCCACGTTCCGCTCTCGCCTGAGGCGCAGAGGGAAGCGAAGGAGATCATGGCGTCTGACAAGAACATCCTTAAACCAGGTTCCGGCGACCCGACGGTCACGAACAAGATGCTCGACATCAACCTCGGCGTCTATTGGATCACCAAGACCATCAAGGGCGACAACGGCGAAGGCAAGATATTCGAATCGCCTGAGGCCGCCGTCCTCGCTCCCGACTTCGGCGCTCTCTCGCTTCGCGCATCCATCAAGGTCCTCGCTCCGGAGACGCCTAAGTACGCCGAATTCAAGGGCGGCATATTCGAGACGACCGTAGGCAGGATTCTCTTCAACGAAGTCCTTCCGGCAGACTATCCGTTCGTGAACAAGGAAGTCGACCGAAAGACCATGCAGGGCATCGCCGACGATCTTCTCATCCGCTACGGCGTGGGACAGGTCCCTGCCTTCCTCGACAGGATCAAGAAGTTCGGCTTCAAGTACACGACCTATTCGGGCGTTACCTGGGGCATCGACGACGTCAAGACGCCTGAAGGCAAGGCCGACGTCATCTCGAAATCCAAGAAGGAGTCCGACATGGTGAACGACCAGTTCAACGACGGTCTTCTTGCCGAGGACGAGCGCATCCGAAAGAACATCGAGATCTGGCACAAGGCCAAGAACGATATCGAGAAGCTCGTTCCGGGCGCTCTCGGTCCGAACGACCCTGTCACCGACATGGTGAAGTCGGGCGCCCGAGGCTCGTGGGGCAACATCACGCAGATGGTGGGCATGAAGGGCCTCATCACCTCGACCTCCGGCGAGACGATCGAATTCCCGATCATCTCGGGCATGAAGGACGGCCTCACTCCGATCGAGTACTTCATCACCACTCACGGCGCGCGCAAGGGTCTCACCGACACGGCGCTCAACACCGCCCGCGCAGGCTATCTCACCCGCCGACTCTTCGACGTCGCTCAGGACGTCATGATCACTGAGGACGACTGCGGCACCAAGGATTCGATCGTCATCAAGAAGGAGAGCGCGTCGGGCATCGAGGTATCGATCGCCAAGAACATTCGCGGTCGCGTATTGGCCGATGATGTGAAGGGCGTCGACGGCAAGGTTATGTTCAAGAAGGGCCATCTCCTCACCAAGCAGGAGGCGGCGGCTATCGAGAACTCCGGCACGACCGAAGTCCGCGTACGATCGCCTCTCGCATGTAAGACGCTCCACGGCGTATGTAAGGCTTGCTACGGCATGGACCTCGGCAAGAACCATCTCATCGATATCGGCGAGGCCGTAGGCACCGTGGCCGCTCAGGCTATCGGCGAGCCGGGCACCCAGCTCACGATGCGTACCTTCCACGCCGGCGGTACGGCATCGGTCGGCGGCGACATCACCGCAGGCCTCCCTCGCGTCGAAGAAGTCTTCGAGAAGCGACGTCCTAAGAACCCGGCGGTCATCGCCACGGTCTCGGGCACGATATCGTCGGTCAAAGACATGGGCAAGGAGAAGGTTATCTCCGTCATCCCCGATCTCGAGGACAAGGGCAAGACCAAGAAGGGTGCCGCAGAGATCGAATATACGTTTAGCTCGCGCCGCATGGCTCTCGTCAAAATGGGCGATAAGGTCGCGAAGGGTCAGTTCCTCACGGACGGCTCGGCGGACATCGACGAGGTATTCGAGCTCGCAGGCAAGGAGCGCGCGATGGACTACATCATCCGCGAGATCGGCAAGATCTACGAGCTCCAGGGCGAGACCGTATCCCGCAAGCACATCGAGATCATCGTGAAGCAGATGTTCTCCCGCCGCTCCGTGACGGATGCGGGCGATACGAGGTTCTCGATCGACGACGTCGTCGATGTATACGACCTCAATGCGGAGAACGACAAGGTCAGGGAGGCCGGCAAGGCTCCTGCGGTAGGCGAGAACGTGGTGATGGGCATCACGGAAGTGTCGCTTTCGCGCCAGTCGTTCCTTTCTGCGGCATCGTTCCAGCACACGACGAGGATCTTCATCTCGGCCGCTATCCGCGGCACCGAGGACAAGCTCCAGGGCCTCAAGGAGAACGTCATCATCGGTCGTCTCATCCCGGCGGGCACCGGCTATGCCGGCAGCCCGAAGAAGGCGCTCATCGACGCGGCTTCTCCGAAGGATTCGGTGGGTTCGGAAGAATAATCACAGGCCGCAACGACGCGATCCGCACAGGGTCGCGTCTTGGCCTTATAATCAAGGCATGAGCTCTCACGTCCAAGAGATCAAAGATAAGCTCGATATAGCCGCAGTCGTCGGCTCGTACATCAAATTGGATAAGACGGGCGCGAACTACAAGGCACGCTGTCCGTTTCATAACGAGAAGACCCCGTCGTTCTTCGTCTCGCCTGAAAGGAATTCGTTCTATTGCTTCGGCTGTCAGGCCAAGGGCGATATCTTCACCTTCGTGGAGAAGTTCGAGGGCCTCGACTTCATGGGTGCTCTCAAGGTTCTCGCCGATCGCGCGGGCGTGAAGCTCGATCGCGACGCGACGCCTCGGGATAACAGGAAGGAGATCCTCTATGACATCCTCGAAAAGGCCACGGCATGGTTCGAAGAGCGCCTCGTCGCCGAACCTCATGCCAAAGAGTATGCCTTGGGCAGGGGACTCACAGAGAAAACTATCGATGCATTCCGTATCGGCTATGCGCCGAACGATTGGAGGCAGCTCCGCTCGTACCTCAAGGGGAAGGGCTATAAGGACGAAGACGTCGCGGCAGTCGGTCTCATAAAAAAAACCGACAAGCCGGGCGGCGATCCGTTCTATGACGTATTCCGCGGCAGGATCATATTCCCGATCGCCGATTCGTCGGGCCGCGTCGTCGCGTATTCCGGCCGCATCGTCGTCGATGACGGCAAGTCGCCGAAATATCTCAACAGCCCTGAGACCGCGCTCTATGTGAAGTCGAAAACGCTCTATGGCCTTGACAAGGCCAAGACCGCCATCCGCGAGCGCGGCTATTCTATCGTCGTCGAAGGCCAGATGGACCTCGTCATGTCGCATCAGGGCGGCTTTAACAACACGGTCGCATCGTCAGGTACGGCGTTCACCGACGATACGGGCACGGATTCGGCGTTCGGTCTCCTCACGAGGCTCTCTGATAATATCGTCCTCGCATTCGATTCGGATTCAGCCGGGCAGAAAGCGGTCAAACGCATCGTGCCGGCCATATCGCTCGGTATGAACGTGAAGATCGTCGATATCAAAGGCGGCAAAGATCCGGCCGACATCATCAAGGCTGATCCGAAAGAATGGGTCGCCATGCTCGGCAAAAAGAAGGACTTCATCGACTATCTCACAGACGTCATTATTGATTCCAAGGCGAATCCCGCATCGGTCGCAAAGCAGGTAAAAACGGATATATTCCCGTATATCGCCGCCATTCCCGACGATACGCCGCGCTTTCAGGCCATAAAGAAGGTGGCCGATAGGCTCTCTATCAGCGAAGACGCGCTGTGGAAGGATTTGCAGACGTATGTGAAGGCCAACCGACCCCAGGCGGGCGCAAGCCCCGGTTCCGGCGGTCCGTCGGCGGGCGGGCAAAGCACTGGCCGACGATTGGAGCGCCTTGAATCGATCGAAAGGAAGCTCCTCGGCATCCTCTATTCTAAAAAATATTGGAATGGAGACGAAGCCAGGAAGAAAGAGCTCGAAGGCGTGGCAGGGGAGGAAAAAGCCAGGGCATTCGGCGCTCTCTCCGTGGACGACAGGGACGAGCTCACGCTCGAAGCCGAGGTCACCTACGGCGACGGCGAATGGCAGAGGGAATGGAACATATTGATGCTCTCATTCGAAGAGGAATCCGCGAAGAAGAAGCTCGAAGCAGCCATGGCGGAGCTTCATAGGAGGGAGAAGGAGAAGGGCGACACGTCAGAACTTATCAAGAATATCCACGTATTATCGAAAAGGATACAGGAGGTGAAGGGTCAGGCGGAAAAGATGTAGGTTTTGTATAATAGAAAAACATGCCGAAAAAGCAGCAAAAACAAATAAAAAAATCTGCCAAGGCCAAGGCGACGAAAAAGACGGCAAAAAAGCCGTCCGGGAAAGCCGTCAAAGCAAAGCTCTCTCCGAAGGCCCAGAAAGCCAAGGAAAAGGCCAGGGAATCGTTGAAGAAGGCGGAACGCCTTCTCGTTAAAGGCAAGGAGCGCGGCTTCGTCACGTATGACGAGATTCTCAAAGAATTCCCGTCTATCGAAGACGACATCATATTCCTCGATGAGCTCTATAACAAGCTCTCCACCGCGGGCGTGGATGTCTTGGAGTCGGGCGGCATGCTCGATCTCGAGCCTCCTGCGGACGCCAAAGGGGGCAAGAAGTACGGCTTCGGCCGCCAGGCGAGCGAAGGTTCGTATGACTCGATCCAGATGTATTTGAAGGAGATCGGCCAGTATCCTCTCGTCTCCGCCGCCGTCGAAAAGGAGCTCGCTCGTCGCATCGAGGCGGGCGACAATGAAGCCAAAGGCCTTCTCGCCAAGGCTAACCTCCGCCTCGTGGTCTCTATCGCCAAAAAATACGTGGGCCGTTCTGCCGATCTGACTCTTCTCGACCTTATCCAGGAAGGAAATCTCGGTCTCTTCAAGGCGGTCGATAAATTCGACTGGACCAAGGGCTATAAATTCTCGACCTATGCGACATGGTGGATACGCCAGGCTATTACTCGCGCTTTGGCCGACCAGAGCCGCACTATCCGCGTGCCGGTACACATGGTCGAGACCATCGCCAAGTACAAGCAGGTCGTACGCCGATTGTCGCAGGACCTCGGCCGCGATCCATTGCCTGACGAGATAGCCATGGAAATGGGCCTCGAAGTCGAAAAGGTCTATCAGATCGAGAAGATCGATCAGGATACCGTATCGCTTGAATCTCCTGTGGGCGACGACGGCGACGACGGTAAATCGACCCTTGGCGACTTTCTCTCAGACGACAAGATATTGTCGCCTGACCAAGAATCGTCGCGCCGCATCCTCGCCGATCAGGTGCGGGGCATTCTGAACGATCTGTCGCCGAAGGAGCGTAAGATCTTGGAGATGCGCCACGGACTTAACGACGGCATCACCCATACGCTCGAGGAAGTGGGCAAGGAATTCGGCGTCACTCGCGAGCGCATTCGCCAGATCGAAGCTAAGGCTCATGAGAAGATCCGCCAGCACGAGAGGATCAAGCAGCTGAAGAACTACTAGCCAAAACAAAAGCTCCGATCAGTCCCATCAAAGCCGAGGACCTTCCGGAGCTTTTGTTTTGGCTATTTAACTCTTACTTAACATCGAGGAGCTGGACCTCGAATACGAGCGTCGAGCCGGCAGGAATAGAGCCTATAGCCTGATTGCCGTAGGCGAGGTCAGGAGAGACCACCAATCGGCGAATGCCGCCGACTTTCATGCCCTGGATGCCCGTGTCCCAGCCTTTGATGACTTGACCCGCTCCGAGCTTGAACGAGAACGGCTGGCCGCGATCGACGGAGCTGTCGAATTTGGTGCCGTCCGTAAGGAAGCCGACATAGTGGGCGGTGATCGTCTTGCCCGCCGTCGCCTCGGCGCCGCCGCCCACCGTCTCGTCATAGATCTCAAGGCCTTTCGTAGTCGATATGTTCTGCATGGTCGTCGCGTTATTCATTGGGGCTCCGTCCTGAGCGGTATCCTGCGATCCGGTCTGGCTCGACAGCGGAGCGACGCCCGAGACAAGGCTCCAGATCTGTCCTCCGAAGAAGAGCACGGCGGCGGCCACGAGCGCCACGCCGACCGCGATCTTTTCTCGCATTCCAAATGTTCTCATACGTGTTTATAAGGGGATAAAGCTATGCGTGTACCGAGACATTATAGTACAATGAGGGCACAAATCCATTCCCATGCTCAATATCTGGAAGAAAAAGACCGCTCCCGCCGACAGCAGGCTGACCAATCACGAAGTGGCATACAAAGATCTCAAAGAGGGCGCCAAGAAGCGCCTCGCCACTATAAACAGCGAGTTCAAGCATACGTTCAGATTCCTTAAATCCTATCCGCGATCGGTGTCGTTCTTCGGATCGGCCCGATTCGAAGAAGACCATCCATGCTATGTCCGCACGCGCGCCTTGGCGAAGCGCATCGTCGAGGAGACCGGCTACGCCATCGTCACCGGCGGCGGCCCGGGCATCATGGAGGCGGCCAACCGCGGCGCATACGAGGCCGGCGGCAAATCCATCGGCATGAATATCATCCTTCCGCACGAGCAGAAGATGAATGAATTCCTCACCGCCAATATCCGCTTCTACTATTTCTTTATACGAAAGGTCGCCTTGTCGTTCTCGGCCGAAGTCTATGTATTCTTGCCGGGCGGCTACGGCACGCTCGACGAGTTCTTCGAGATCGTGACCCTCATCCAGACTCGAAAGATACCGAAGGTCCCTGTCATATGCGTGGGCAAGGACTTCTGGAAGCATGTGGCCGATATATCGAACGTCATGCGCGACGAGTTCAAGACCATATCGCCCGGCGACGATAAGATATTCCACATCACCGACGACGATAGCGAGGTCCTCGACCTTATAAAGAAGTCGCCGTTGCGGAAGGAATAGCGTTGGGATAGGCTCTTGTATACGTGAAAAAGCCTATCGAATTCAGGATAGAGAAGAAGGGCCCCGGCATGGCGCGCGCGGGCGTCATAGAGACGCCGCATGGCCCTATCCATACGCCGTCATTCATCATTGTGGGCACCAAGGCCGCGGTGCGCGGTTTGACCGTCGACATGCTCCGCCAAGCGGGTGCCGAAACTGTGCTCGCCAATACCTATCACCTGTATATGCAGCCGGGCGAGGCTCGCATCCGCGCCATGGGCGGCCTTCAAAAAATGATGAACTGGGAAGGTCCGACCATGACCGATTCCGGCGGGTTCCAGGTGTTCTCGCTCGGCGCCGGATACGGATCGAGCGTCTCAAAGATATTGAAGGACGTCGCCAGCCTGCCGCTCCTCAAAGAGCGCGACGAAGAGGCGGTGAAGCCGAAGCTCGTCGAGATCGATCATGACGGGGCGGCATTCAAATCGCCTTTGGACGGCATGGTCCATTACATAACGCCGGAGCGATCGATGGAGATACAGCATACGATAGGCGCGGATATTATATTCGCCTTCGACGAATGCACGTCGCCCGCGGAGACCAAGCAGTATCAGCGTGAGGCGCTCGATCGCACTCACCGCTGGGCTAAACGAAGCCTCGATTATCATCGCTCCAAACCTATATCTGAAAAGCAGGCGCTTTTCGGCGTCGTCCAGGGCGGTAGGTACGAAGATCTGCGAAAGGAAAGCGCCGAAGCTCTCGCCTCTATGGATTTCGACGGCTTCGGCATCGGAGGCTCGTTCGATAAAGAGGACCTTCATACGGCGGTCAGGTGGGTGAACGAGGTGTTGCCGGAAGCGAAGCCTCGCCACCTTCTCGGCATCGGCGAGCCGGAGGATCTTTTTCTCGGCGTCGAGAACGGATGCGATACGTTCGATTGCGTCGCGCCGACGCGCCTCGGTCGGCACGGCACGGTATATACGCCGGCAGGGAAGATCCATATCGGCAACGAACGATTTCAGGACGATCAAGCTCCGATACAGGATGGTTGCGGCTGCTATGCATGCAAGAGCTATAGCCGCGCATATATAGCCCACCTCCATAAATCGCACGAGATGCTCGGGCCGATGCTCTGCTCCATACATAACGTCTATTTTATCGTCAATCTCGTCAAATCTATGCGCGAAGCGCTCCTTCAGGGAACCTTTACTGAATTTAAGACAGATTTTTTGGCAAAATATAGGGGATAGAAGGAGATTCTCGTCATATCCCCATGTTTCCACGGATTATCCACGCGATATCCCCGATTTATAGCGAAAAAGGGACTTGCTTTTCTTTACAAATCCACAAGCGGGGATAAAATAGGCATAGACGCTCCTCGAAGAAGCTTTTCATGGAATCAATTTCCGCAGGCAATCCCGCTTGCGGCTCTCGGTACGTGTCATGAAAACAACGATGAAACAAGGAAAAGGAATGCAAAGGCTTCCTCTGCAGATCGGGCCCCGCCCTCCCTGCATTGGTCCTCGCCCTCCGTACACTCTCTTCGGTCTCTGATCGAACGATGCGTCGGAATGCAATCGCGTTACCAACCCGAAGTCGGAACTCGAGCTCACGCTCATAGGCTGCAAGCCTACGGATCCAATTCAGGTTCCTGCGCACGTCTTTCCATTTCATCGGCTTCAACTAGAAGATCCAGGGGCCAGCGCTTCCAGCAGCTGGCCCTTTTTTATGCGCGAATCGCTCGGGTTTCGCAAGAAAAAGTCTCCGCCGTCTGTATTATCCGTATCGGCGATAGACGTTCTTTCGCCGCAACACTGAACCACAGGAGCCGGGGTAATGAATCAATGGCTGCTTTACGGAGGGGAAGTCACTTTGGGACTCGTCTATAAGGATAGGATGTATAGGAAGCAGATCGAGCGTCCCTATTCAGGGATAATCGGTTACGTCGTCTTCAAGAAGGATCTTGAAGTCATGCTCGAATACAACGAGACATATGGGATATGGCAGCCCGTAGGGATCGACGCGTTTCCCTATAGACATGTCATCGAGGCGGCTAAACGGGCCCTCGGCCCAGCGCTATGATCGAACTTTTGAGACCAAGGCTTCCGCATCACGCGGGGCTTTTTTTATAGACGGTCTCGCGCTATAGTCTGTAGTGCTCCGCGAGGCGGGGCTATGTCCATGTCCGTATTCAAATTACATACCAAATTCAAGCCTGCAGGCGATCAGCCGAAGGCTATCGAAGCGCTCGTCAGGGGCGTGAAGGCCGGCGCGCGCCACCAGACGCTCCTCGGCGTCACCGGATCGGGTAAAACCTATACCGCCGCCAATGTCATAGCCGAGGTAGGCAAGCCGACTCTCGTCATCGCCCATAACAAGACTCTCGCCGCCCAGCTCGCTCAGGAGTATCGCGAATTCTTTCCGGACAATGCCGTCCACTATTTCGTCTCGTACTACGATTACTATCAGCCGGAGGCGTATATGCCGGTCACGGATACGTATATCGAGAAAGAGGCGATGATCAACGAAGAGATCGAACGCTTGCGCCATGCGTCGACGCAGGCCCTTCTTACGCGAAAGGACGTCATCATCGTCGCATCGGTCTCCTGCATATACGGCCTCGGATCGCCGGAAAATTACGAGAAGGTGAATATGAAAGTGACGAAAGGCACGAAAGCCGATCGCGCCGAAATGATACGCCGTATGGTGAGCATTCATTTCGAGCGGACCAACGCCGATCTGTCGCCTGGCATGTTCCGTGCCGTCGGCAATATGATCGAAGTCATGCCGGTGAACGAGAAGATCATATATCGTATTGGCTTCGAAGGCGAAAAAGTATCGTCTCTCGAGCAGATCGACGCTATCAATCGCACTATATTGAAGCCTCTCGACGTTTTCTTTCTCTTCCCGGCCAAACATTTCATCACGGATAAAGAGCAGGCCGAAGCGGCATTCAAATCTATTAAAGCCGAGCTCGAAACAAGGCTCGAAGAGCTCAAAAAGGAAGGGAAGAATCTGGAAGCCGAGCGCTTGAAGCGCCGTACGACGTATGATCTCGCCCTCATTCGCGAGGTCGGCTACTGCAACGGCATCGAAAACTATTCGCGCCATTTCAGCGGCAAGACTGCGGGCGAGCCGCCCGATACGCTCCTTTCATATTTTCCTCACAAGGCCGACGGTTCTCCGGACTTTCTCACCGTCATCGACGAATCGCATGTGACGATACCGCAGCTGGGCGGCATGTATGCGGGCGACCAGAGCCGCAAGAAGACTCTGGTCGAGCACGGCTTTCGATTGCCGTCCGCGCGCGACAATAGACCGCTTCAGTTCGAAGAATTCGAGGAACGCGTCGGCCAGGCTATATACACGTCCGCGACGCCTGGCGAATTCGAAAAACAGAACAGCGATCAGACGGTAGAGCAGGTCATCCGACCGACAGGGCTTCTCGATCCTATCGTCGATATAAAGCCCGTGACGGAGAAGGGTCCATACAAAGGCCAGATATTCGACTGCATAGCCGAGGCTGAAAAAACGATAGCCGAGGGCTTCCGCGTCATCCTTACGACTCTCACTAAAAAAATGGCCGAAGACCTCGTCGACTATCTGAAGGAGCGCGATATCAAGGCTGAATATCTCCATAGCGATATTAAGACGATCGACCGCATCACCATCCTCACCGAATTCCGTCGCGGCACATTCGACGTGCTCGTGGGCGTTAATCTGCTCCGCGAAGGCCTCGACCTGCCCGAAGTCGCGCTCATCGCCATACTCGACGGCGACAAGGAAGGCTTCCTCCGCTCCGAGACGTCCTTGATCCAGATCATCGGCCGCGCCGCGCGTAACGTCCTGGGCCGCGTCATCATATATGCCGATGTCGCCACGGGTTCGATCGAGCGCGCCGTCAAAGAGACCGCTCGCCGCCGCGCATTGCAGGAGGATTTCAACAAAAAGCACGGCATAACGCCGAAGACCATCATCAAAGCCATCAAAGACATCACCGACCAGCTCCAGAGCGACCATGATAAGGCGGTGAAGGAGCAGTTAAAGATAGACGAGACGCTTTTCGCCAAAGATCCGAAGGCCGTCATCAAGAAAAAGGAGATCGAGATGAGCGAGGCGGTGAAGATCCTTGATTTCGAGACCGCGGCGATACTGCGTGACGAGATCGAGGCTCTCTATGGGCGTCTTGAATCAACGGCCGTGAAGGCTGCCGCCCCGAAAAAGAAGGGGAAAAAGTCCTAGCGCCTCACTGGTATACTAGGCACATGTCGCTTCAAGGCAAAAACATCGTATGGGTCGAAGACGACCGATTCCTCGGCAGGATGGTCACTGAGCGCATTGCGAAGACGGGCGCGAGGCTCGTCATGGTGACCGACGGTCTGAAGGCCTTCGATACCATCAAGGCCGAGATGCCGCATATCGTCATCCTTGACCTCCTCATGTCGAATCTCGACGGCTTCGAGATACTCAGGACGCTCAAGGCGGACCCTAATACCAAGAATATTCCCGTGCTCGTCCTTTCGAACCTCGGACAGCGCGAGGAGATCGCCCGCGCCACGGAGCTCGGCGCCGCCAAATTCGTCGTCAAGGCGTCGATCGGCCTCGACGGCATCATCCCGGAGATAGAGAAGGTGATAGAGGGCAGATAATATGCGACAGGTCATCGTTATCCACGGCGGCGACTTCTTTGATACGCCGGAAGAGTTCCTGGAATCCCTGCGCGCGGAGGAGATATCGAAATTAGACCTCGTCCCCGACGATGAAAAGAGCTGGAAGGATAATCTGGCAGAGGATCTCGGCCCTGATTACGAGGTCCTTCAGCCTTCTATGCCGTCTAAGGACAATGCGAAGTATGCCGAATGGAAGGCGTGGTTTGAAAAAGTCGTCCCCTTCATGAAAGACGACGCGATCCTTGTCGGGCATTCATTGGGAGGGATATTCTTGGAGCGCTATATAGCAGAGAACGAGTTGCCGGTGAAAGTCGGCGCTGTGTTTCTGGTCGCTGCCCCTTATTTCGAAAAAAGATCGCCGGCCGGATTCTATAGCGTCCCTCCTGGCCGGCTCGCGACCCTAGAACGCGTGTTTATATACCACAGCGAAGACGATCCGGTCGTATCATTCGACCATGCAAAGCGTTATGCGGATATATTGCCCAATGCGAGCCTCGTTATATTCAAAGACCGCGGCCATTTCGGACAAGATCATCTGCCGGAGATCGTGAAAGACATACGGAGCCTGTAAAAGAAAGTATAAAGAAATAGTAAAGTCGGCTCTATTTACAAATATCGACGCAAGAGCTAGTCTCACTCTACGTCTTTAGGCTCTTTTCGAGGGCTTGCCAGACCTTGCGATAATTTGGTTGCTTTATAAATTTTAGAATATTCACGTTATGAAGAAGTCTATCAGCGCGCTCCTCTTTACCGCCGCTGCGTTTCTCGGTCTCTTCTCTGTCGCTCATGCCGACGTCCCTGCGTCTAACGAATGTGCGAGCGTCGGTCCGACCGTCGTCGACGTCGTCTATCACATCGCTAACGATCCCGATTCAGGTCTTGCGGGCAACTGGGCTCTCGACACGTTCGACCGCCATATCCAGATCTGGCCAGAGAGCACGTACTACTGCGCACAGGCTACTGATAGCGGTACGTTCGTTACGACGGGTATAAGTCCGACCGGTGCGCCTCTTTCTCAGCCTATAACGGGCACTATGGCAGGCACCGTCGTCGTAAAGACCGCGACTGCCCCGACTACGACGGCCGATCTAATCCCTAACCCTGATTGTTCCATCATGGGTGAATGTGATGGCCTTACGGGCAAGTGGATGACGTACTACTTTGACGGCTCGGTCCCTGCTTCCGATTATGCGTGGGGCTGGACTTATACCGCTCCTACGGGCGAGGCATGGGTAAACTCTGCTTCGGGAAATACGGGTGACATCCATCCTGTCTACGATTCCACGGCACATGTAGGATATGTCGACCTTGCGACTGCTGTAACGGCAGCTACTTCGGGCGATACTCTCGATCTGGCTGGAAATCTTCTCACGATGGCTCAGGTTAATGTAACCAAGCCGCTTACCATCAATGGAAACGGATTCACTCTCAGCCCAGGTTTCGCCAAGACGGATAACAGCAACAACTCGGCGGTCGGCGTCATCAATACGAGCGATGTGACGATCAAGAACCTTGTCATCGATGGAACAGCCGGTACGAATCTCCATGGCGTCCACGTCTACACCTCGACTAATGTCACGTTGGATACCATAACTCTCTCAAATAACGACCATGCCGGCGCGGTCGTCAACGGCTCGACGGTGACTGCGAACAATATCACGACGGCTCATAACGGTTGGGGAGGCATAAACGTCGATCTCGGTTCAGGCGTTACCTCGCCTGCCGTCCTCACGGTGACGGGAACGAGCGTTCATACCGAAACCGGTCCTGCCATCTGGGTGGACGACATCAATAAGGACGTCACAGTCAACGCCCCTCAGTACACGTCGAGTATGTCAGGCGTCACGAGGCTCTACGTTCTACCGGCGTCTCTCGCTCAGGGAGCCTCGGTAGCGATCACCTCTACGAGCACGACTCCTGTGTCTGTTACGGTCGCTTCAGGCGTCACGGACGCGAAGCTTGACCTCAGCCCGCGGGTGACCGCCTTTGCGGTCACCACCCCTGTCGCTATCACGGTGAATGCAGATTCTGTAGCCGTCTCTATCCCTGCGGGCGCGGTTATAACCGGAGACTCCTCATGGGACGGCAAGATAGTCCTTCCAAGCGTCACGACCGTTCCTGTGGGGCCTGCCGTAGGATCGACCGAGACCGCATCGGTAGCTCTCGCTATCAAAGTCGGATCTGACACGACGACCCTTACCTTCGACAAGGCGGTGAGGCTCGTCCTTACGGGTCAGGCGGGGAAGCGCGCCGGCTATGTCTCTGTAGGCTCTTCGACCTTCACGGAGATCACGAACGTCTGCGCCGATGACACGCAGGCTACGAATGATGGCCTCGCGGCTGGTTCAGAATGTAAGATCGACGTCGGTTCCGACCTCGTCGTATGGACCAAGCACTTCACGACCTTCGCGTCATACAGCGTCACGAGCGCTTCGTCGGCGAATTCTCAGCCGTCCTCGGTATCGGTAGCGTCTCGTTCCGGCGGCCGCTCGTCGGCGGTGTCGGCCGCCTCTGCGGCTTCGTCCTCGGCGTCGCCTTCCGCGGGACGCGTTCTCGGCGCTGCGACGATCAGGCTCTCGACCCCTGTCGGACAGGGTATGAGGAGCGAGGCCGTCGTAGCGCTCCAGGAAAGACTCCGCGCGGCCGGCTTCTTCACGTTCCCTACGAGCACGGGCTATTTCGGCCCTATCACGCTCGCGGCGGTCAAGGCGTATCAGAGCTCAGTAGACCTTCCTGTCACGGGATATGTAGGCCTTATGACGATTGGCGCGCTGAATCAATAATATTCGTCCGTCGGTCTCTCAAAATCCCATTCGTTGACGCGAGTGGGATTTTGATTTAGAATAATGGCACGAATATCCTTATGATCTCCTGGATCGCACGCCATTTCTTGCCTCACGAAGGTAACGGCCATCGCCCTCATCTTTTGCACGGGGAGACTTCACGCTACGCGGTGCTTTTCCTCCTCATGGTCGAGACGGCGGTGTTCTTCGGCATGACGTCCCATTTCATCGGCGGTCTCGGTTCGACCGCGGCCGTGCTGCCGTCGGTCCTCGGCGACCTGACGAACGTGGAGCGGGCCAAAGAATCTCTCGGCTCGCTCTCAGACAATCCGGTGCTCGACGAATCCGCGCGACTCAAGGCCGAAGACATGGCGGCAAAGGGTTATTTCGCCCATGTGAGCCCAGAGGGCAGGGAGCCGTGGTATTGGCTTGAGCAGGTAGGATATGACTATGAATATGCAGGCGAGAATCTGGCTATCAATTTCTCCGATTCCGAGGACGTGACGAATGCCTGGATGAATTCTCCGACCCATAGGGCGAATATCGAGAAGGCGCAGTACACGGAAATGGGCACCGGCATCGCTACGGGCACGTTCGACGGCGTATCGACGGTATTCGTAGTCCAGGTATATGCCAAGCCGACCCCTCATCCTGAACCTGTGGTCGCTGTGGCCGAGCCTGTGAAGCCTGAAGAATCCTATCAGGCGCCCGCAGAAGAGGTTGTCGAAGCGACCTCCACCGAACAGGTCCTCGGCGCGAGCGTTGCCGCCGCTCCCGCTCCATCTGTCGCCGCGCCGACGATCTTCCAGAGGATGGAGGCGTCTCCGCGTCATACGGGCA
Source organism: Minisyncoccota bacterium (assembly GCA_035545915.1). Classification (GTDB taxonomy): domain Bacteria; phylum Patescibacteriota; class Minisyncoccia; order Phycocordibacterales; family UBA6065; genus UBA6065. Next base: position 6,938 of record DASZXL010000015.1, on the reverse strand, counting down.
ATCTCATATTCCTCATCGTAAGCGTCGTCGTTTCCGCGGTCATGGTGCTTACGATTGCCGTACAGGCGTTCAAGGGAAAATTGAATCACTACGACCTTCTTACGAATACGATATTGGTCATCGCCGTCGCGGGAGCGCTCGCCCTGGCGAACTACTATCTATCGACCCGCATATATCCGACGGAAACTTCGTTCGCGGGCTTTGATTCCGCCCATACGCTGACAAAATAAGCTCAGTTTGCTATACTCGCCCTAACTGACCCCAGGCTCCATCCTGGGGCACGGGCTCGTATATGGGCCATATACACACCGGTTATGAACGCCAAGAAACAACCTCACGCCAAGTCGACCGCGGACTTTAATCCGGGGGCGGAAACGCTCGTGGTCAAAGGCGCCCGTACCCACAACCTCAAGAACATCACGGTCGAGATGCCGAGGAATAAAATGGTCGTATTCACGGGCCTCTCCGGCTCGGGCAAATCGTCTCTCGCATTCGATACGATATTCGCCGAAGGTCAGCGCCGCTATATCGAGTCGCTTTCCTCATATGCCCGCCAGTTCCTTCGTCAGATGCAGAAGCCTGACGTCGACGAGATCGCCGGTCTCTCTCCGGCCATATCTATCGACCAGAAATCGCGCTCGAACAACCCGCGCTCGACTGTCGCGACCATAACCGAGATCTACGACTATCTCCGCGTGCTCTTCGCACGCGTGGGCCATCCGCATTGCCTTGTCTGTAACCGCGAAATCAAGCGCCTTTCGAACGAAGAGATCCTCGAGACCATCATCGAAAGCGTGACGCATGCTAAAGCTGACAAGGCAGGCGATAGGGGCGAACAAAAGGGCGTCAAAGTCATGGGCGTCGCCGTCGACAAAGACAAAGTCCGCATATTCGCGCCGGTCGTTGTCGGACGAAAGGGCGAATACTATCAGATGCTCTATGATTATCTCGGCAAAGGCTATGAGATGGCCAAGATCGACGGGCATGTGAAGCGCCTCCGCGAGCGCGTCGAGCTCGAGAAGAACAAAAAGCACGACATCGACATCCTCATCGACGAGTTCTATGTGAGCGAATTCAAGAGCGACCCGAAGGGCGTCCGCGAGCGACTCTCCGAAGCTGTCGAACGCGCCATCCATGAATCGGGCGGCCTCATCAAGATCGACGATACGAAAGGCGAGCGCCTTATGTCGGTCAAATTCATGTGCCCGTACGATGGATACGCGTATCCCGAGATCGAGCCGCGTCTGTTCTCGTTCAACTCGCCGTACGGCGCATGCCCGACCTGTAACGGCCTCGGCACCAAATACATATTCGGCGACGAGCCGTGCGATACCTGTAAGGGCGCGCGCCTGCGCGAAGAGGCCCTCCACGTCCTCATCGGCAGAAAATCGATCGTCGACGTGACGCGCATGTCGATCAGCGACGCATTCCGATATTTCGCCGATATAGAGCTCTCCGAGAAAGAGAAGAGTATAGCCAAGGTAGTTCTGCGCGAGATCGAAAGCCGCATCAAATTCATGCTCGACGTCGGCATCGACTACCTGACGCTCGACCGCCGCGCCCATACGCTTTCGGGCGGGGAAGCGCAGCGCATTAGGCTCGCGTCCCAGCTCGGTTCGGGCCTCGTGGGCGCCCTGTACGTTTTGGACGAGCCGACGATCGGTCTCCATCAGCGCGACAACGACAGGCTCATCAAGACTCTTTTGAATCTGCGCGACCTCGGCAATACTATCCTCGTCGTCGAGCACGATGAAGACACTATCTTCGCCTCTGACTATATCGTCGATATCGGTCCCGGCGCGGGCGTTCACGGCGGAAACGTCGTCGTCGCGGATTATCTCGAGCCTTTGCTCACGGCCAAGGAGAACAAATCGAATTCGCTCACGCTCGCATACCTGCGCGGAGAGATGAAGGTTGACCTGCCTGACGCGCGCCGAAACGTCGACAAGGGCAAGCTCTCTATCAAGGGCGGCAATGTATTCAATATCAAGAATCTCAATGCGGATCTGCCTTTGGGCAAGCTTGTCGGCATCACCGGCGTATCCGGTTCGGGCAAATCGTCCTTCCTCTATGAGATCATCCATAAAAATCTCCAGGCGCGCCTCGAGAAGCGCCATCGCACGAACGACGTATTTAACTGCGCGTCGTTTACCGGCACCGAATACGTATCGCGCACCATTTTGATCGACCAGTCGCCGATCGGCCGAACGCCGCGGTCGAATCCGGCGACCTATACGGGCTCATGGACGTTCATTCGCGATCTTTTCGCCGAGACGGCCGAGGCCCGCGCCCGCGGCTGGAAGTCGAATCGCTTCTCGTTCAACGTAAAAGGCGGCCGATGCGAGGCCTGTCAGGGTAACGGCGAGATAGCGGTGGAGATGCATTTCTTGCCGACGGTTTACGTGCCGTGCGAGGTATGCCAAGGAAAGCGCTTTCAGAAGGAGACTCTCGAGATCGAATACAAAGGTAAGAACGTCTACGATGTCCTCCAAATGACGGTGGAGGAAAGCCTCAAATTTTTCGAAGATATTCCCGCTATATACGATCGCCTCCGTACGCTTTCGGACGTGGGACTCGGATACCTCGAGCTCGGCCAGTCGGCGACGACGCTTTCGGGCGGAGAGGCTCAGCGCGTGAAAATCTCTTCGGAGCTCTATCGACCCGACACGCATCGTACCGTATACCTTCTCGACGAGCCGACCGTCGGCCTTCACTATGAAGACGTGCGCAAATTGATCGAGATACTCCAGAAGCTCGTCGATCACGGCAATACGGTCATCGTGATCGAGCATAACCTCGACCTCATCAAATGCGCCGACTATATCGTCGATATGGGTCCTGAGGGCGGAGAGGGCGGCGGCCATGTCGTGGCCAAAGGCACGCCGGAAGACATCGCGGCGAGCGATAAAAGCCATACGGGCAGGTATCTCAAGAAGCTGCTCAAGAAGAGATAGCTCCATAAAAAAGTCCGGCTTTGAAGCCGGACTTTAGCGATATGCCTGTGACTAAAGAATCCTATCGACCGCCCGCCGCCATGAGCGCGGCGGGACGGAAGCCCGTATTGCCGTGCCGTCGGTCGAAGCTGCGACGCTGAAGAAGATGTTGGGGAACCACCCGTCGACCCTCGCCGTGGTGGCGCCTGCTCTCGGCCTTCCGGTGCTCCTCGAGCGGGAAGAGCAGGGTTTTGCCTTTGCCGTCGGTGATCCGGGTGTAGCCGGCCGCGTAGAAGCCTTGGGGGTCCGCCTGGGAATGGTCGCCCGGGAGGTGAAGCCGTCGTTTGATCTCCGTGAGGAATTCCGTCTGGTTCTCGGTCTTGGGGAGCTGGACCATGACGAATTTCTTATCGTCAGAATAGACTCTGCAGGGAATCATGGTATGAGTATGGGGGATTGTGCTGTCGATCGGGATGATCGATTTTTCAGGTTCACTTTACTCTGTTTCGAATCTACGTCAATATGGCCCTTATGACCATCGAAGGGTTCGACAAGCTCGATCTGCCCGACACCCCCGGCGTCTATTTCTGGAAAGAGGGCTCAAAAATACTCTATATAGGCAAGGCCACGTCGCTCCGCGATCGCGTGCGCTCGTATTTTTCCGCTGACCTCATATCGACGCGCGGCCCGCGTATGGTCGACATGGTGTTTAAGTCCGATTCGATCGCCTGGCAGGAGACCGATTCCGTCCTCGAGGCTATGATAGCCGAGGCGAATCTCATCAAAAAGCACTGGCCGGACTATAACGTCAAAGAGAAGGACGATAAGAGCTGGAACTACGTCGTCGTGACCCGCGAGCGATTGCCGCGCATACTCACGATCCGCGGCAGGACGCTCGAAGTCGAAAGACAGAAGAAGCTTTTGAAGGTGCGCAAATCGTTCGGCCCGTTCACGTCCGGATCGGCCTTGCGCGAGGCGCTCAAGATCATCCGTCGCATGTTTCCGTTCATCGACGCCAAATCCGCCTCCAAATACGGCTCTAATTTCTATCGCCAGATCGGATTAAACCCTGAAACCGCGACTGACGAAGCGGTAGCCGAATACAAAAAGAATATCGATCATATCATTCTCTTCTTTGAAGGGAAGAAGCAGAAACTCGTCCGCACGCTCGAAAAGGAGATGGACGCATACGCCAAGGCGAAGGAATTCGAAAAAGCCGACGAGACTAAACGCCGCCTGTTCGCCTTGGACCATATCCAGGACATCGCGCTTATCAAAGAAGATATCCGGGCCATTGAGACCGGAGGCGGCGCCGATTCGTCTGACGCTTCGCACGCCGGGGGTTTTCGCGTCGAGGCATACGACGTCGCCCATATGTCGGGCAAAGAATCCGTCGGCGTCATGACCGTCGTCTGCGACGGCGAGCCTGACAAGAACGAATATCGCCGATTCAGGCTCGATCCAAAAACGGGGAATAACGATACGGCGAATCTCCGCGAGATACTGGAGCGTCGTTTGAAGCACCCTGAATGGCGCATGGCGGACCTCATGGTCATAGACGGCGGGCAGGGGCAATTGAACACGGCCGAGAAGATCGTCCGCGATAAGGGTCTTGTCGCGCCGATCGTATCCGTCGTCAAGGACGAGCGCCACAAGCCGCGCGATATCATGGGCGACGCCGCTCTCATCGATAGGCATAAAAAGGCGATACTCCTCGCCAACAATGAGGCGCATCGATTCGCCGTCACGTATCACCGAAAGCTGCGACGGATGAAGAATCCGAAGCGCGGCAAGCTATAGTATAATTCGGGCATGTCATTCGCCCACAAGATCAGGGTAGCGGTGCTTCGCGGAGGACCTTCGTCCGAATACGAGGTGTCGCTCAAATCAGGCGAAGCGGTCCTGAAAAATCTGCCGACGAAATACGAGGGCGTCGACGTTTTTATATCTAAAGACGGCGTCTGGCACGTTCATGGCATGGAAAAGAGCCCTGTCGACGCTCTCCGCGGCATCGATGTGGCATTCGTCGCTCTTCACGGCCAGTATGGCGAGGACGGCAAGATCCAGCGCATCCTCGAACATATGGGCATACCGTTCACGGGCTCAGGCTCGTTCTCGTCGGCTGTGGCGATGAACAAGCACTTGACTAAAGGAGCGCTCGCGCGCCTCAAAGACAAGGTCAGATTCGCCGCCCATAAATTATTCTCTCGCGACGAGATCCGCGATAAGGGCGCTCACGTCATATTCCGCGAGATAACGATCCCTGCGGTAGTTAAACCAGCGTCGGCAGGTTCGTCCGTCGGCGTGTCTATAGTCAAAGGCTTTTTCGACCTGGAGAGCGCTCTCGCCAAGGCGCTCGATCATTCCGACTCTGTGATCATCGAGGAATTCATACAGGGCAGGGAGGCGACCTGCGGCGTCCTCGAAGGCTTTCGCGGCGAATCGCATTACGCTCTCTTGCCGGTCGAAATCCTGCCGGCTCAAGGGTCTTCTTTCTTTGATTATGACGCGAAATACGGAGGCGGCTCCGTAGAGATATGCCCGGGTAATTTCGACGAAGCGACTAAGCGCGCTATCCAGGGCGCGGCTCAGGCCGTCCACCGCGAGCTCGGCCTTCGCCACTATTCGCGAAGCGATTTCATCGTCCATCCGAAGCGCGGCGTGTATTTTCTCGAGACTAACACTTTGCCGGGACTCACGTCGGAATCTCTGTTGCCGAAGTCGGTCAAAGCCGTCGGAAGCGATCTGTCGCAGTTCCTCGATCACCTCATAACGCTCGCGCGGGAGTAGCCGGCATAAAAAAGCAGACCCTTTTTTAAGGGTCTGCGGTGACGCGTATCTCCATGGCGTCGAGGAATCTCTGGGCGCGGATGAAATATCTCCAGTCCCTGTAGCATTCCCAGCCCTCTTTCGTGCGAAGCAACAGAAGATAGATCCCGAGCTCGGCGAAGAGGCTTGAGTCGATCTGACCTGTCTCCTTGTAGCAGGCGAGGCCGGCGCTTACGTGCTCGTGAAGCGCGTCCACGTCGCTCTCGCATCCCCTGTGGGGATCTTTGGCGATGATCCTCTGCGTCCTGTGCATGAGAAGGGCGTATTTGTCCTCGAGCCGGGCTTCGAAATACTCGAGACGATCCTTCTCGTCGGATCCGATCCGATTCTCGGCCCTCAGATCGAATCCGATATAGCTCTCGAAGAATATCCGGTCGTTCCATCGCTTGCAGGCGGTCCATGCGTAACTGAGGCCGAATGCGGATGCGGCCAGTATGGCGAACCATACGAAAAGCGGCTCTGTCAGATATATGAGTGGGTTCATTCTCGCCAAACTTTATTCCTTTCCGAGATAAAGTCAACGAGTTCACTCTCACGAGTGAGAAATGGTGGACCCGAGGAGAGTCGAACTCCTGACCTTCGCTTTGCAAAAGCGCTGCTCTACCAACTGAGCTACGGGCCCGCATTGAGACCGAGACAATATAGCTTAAAAGCCTTAAACTATCAATATGCCCCTCGATATCGTCAGCCACCTCTCATATGCCGCTCTCTTCGTCATCATGGTCGTCGAAGGGCCGATAGCGACATCTGCCGGAGCGTTCGCCGTCAGATTCGGTTTTTTCTCTCTTTCGGCGATATTCGCGCTCTCGGTTCTGGCGGATCTCGTCGGCGATATCATCTATTACGGGATCGGCCTCGCATCGCGCAGGACGCTTATAGACAGGCACGGCCATAAGTTCGGCTTGAATCAGGAGAATCTCGCCAAATTCGACCGCGCATTCCATAAGCACAAGATCAAGTCGCTTATCATTGCCAAGCTCGCGCCCGCCATTCCCGGCCCGGTCCTCATCGCCGCGGGCGCGCTGCGCATGTCGTTCTGGACCCTGATCTGGGTATCGGTCGCGCTCGCTGTGCCGAAGTACGCGCTCTTCATGGCGATCGGCTATTGGGCCGGCGATTTCTATACCAGGTTCTTTCATTATTATGACGTGCTCGGCTGGGTCTTGGTCCCGCTCC
>DASZXL010000014.1:0-8321 GCA_035545915.1 Minisyncoccota bacterium | reverse complement strand
GGAGAAAGGCTTCACGATCGCGGTGGGCGAAAACGCCCGGATCGCGAACGAAGTAAGCATCCAGACCTCGCACTACCACGCCGTCCACAGGGGCGCGCCGGTCAAGACGGGCGACGTCCGGATCGGCCGGAACGTCTGGATCGGCATGCGGAGCGTCGTAAGCCCCGGCGTCTCCATCGGAGACGGCGCCATCGTCGGCGCCATGAGCTTCGTCAGCAAAGACATCCCCGCCTTCGAGATGTGGGGAGGCGTTCCCGCGAGGAAGATCAGGGATCTCCCCCGCGACCCTGATTGGAAACGGGCCTGAAGCCGCTTTCCCTCATTGCGAACCGCACGAGTGATCGTGCGGTTTTTTTATTTCCATTCTCTATGCCTCGAGCGCGATTGACGCGACGGAACCGATGGATTAATGTAGCGCCAAACAGCACTTACTTATGGACGACCTATCTGACAGCAAGGATCGGCAGGACAGCCGCATGCAGGATTACGAGACGAGCGGCGCCTTCAGGCGCAAAAAGGACGCCGGAGACTTCCACATGTTCTTCAGCCCGCTTATGATCCCTTCAGGGCTCACGGACGACGAGGTCCGGATCTGCATCGAGCTCTATCCGCGCAAACAGGCGCTCGAGCGGAAGCTCGAAGAGCGCAAAAAGGAATCCCGGAGAGAGGATCTGCGAAGGCTCTTCGAAGAGAGCTATGCGGCCCTTGAGAGGCACCGCGACCAGTTCGCGGCCCTCTTCGGAGACGAATACGCCTCCACGATGACGCCCGAGCAGATCGCCGACCTCCTTTCCGCCGTTTCGATCATCGAATACTGGCCTCTCCTCGTACCGCCGGAGCTCGTGAAGAGCCCGATGACGCGAGAGAGCTTCTCCCGCGGCCTCGCGGCCATCCTCACCCGCATGAACGAGCTCGAGAAGAGCGCCTAGAATAGCAAAAGCTCCCTTTCGGGAGCTTTTTTCTCGATCTATCTTTCCGCCCTCTTGCCCGCCTCGAGTATCGGCATATTAGCTTCGGTCGGAACGTATATGACCGAGCTGTCCGGTCGCTCCTCCATCATCTTGATCCATTGCCATTTAAGGTAGAGGTCGTGCTGCGTGAGCTTTTCGCCGATCTTCTCGATCTGGGCGGAGACGGCCTCCGCCTCGACGATAGCCGCCTCCTTGTTGAGCTTCGCCGCATCAAGACGGCCCTGGGCTTTCGCGACCTGGACCTGCTGTTCCCGATGCGCCTGCTGGAGATCGGCCTCGCCTGATTTGCCGCTCGCCCAGACCTTCCAGACCGGATAGCCCCAGAGAGACCAGAGGATGAGGGCCGCGACCGCGATGATAGGAATGATGATTATCATATGGGTGTGATTTAGCCTGATAATGTATCGTCAGTATATAATATACTCGAGAGCTCACGATACAAGCGAAGGATGGCATGGCTCTGGCTGTTGGCGGAGGCGGAGAGATTCGAACTCTCGATACCCTTTCGGATATACGACCTTTCCAGGGTCGCGCACTAGACCGCTATGCGACGCCTCCGTGAGACTTACTTTATACTCGATTTTCCGGCTTTAGCCAAATCGGCCCTTTATATAAGGATTCCTGAGGGCTTGCAATTATATTTAAATATGGTATAATGAGGTCAAATGTAAGAGATATGCATTTCCTCATATCTCAGCGCTTCGAAAGGCTTAATCTTGAAAAACCTCATCCTCCGCGCAATCGCGATCGTCGTCCTGACGCTCGGAATCGCATACGCGATCGATTCCCACATCGCCGCTAAGAATCAAGCCGACCCACAGGGGTCGGCTTTTTATTTTTATAATCACCATCGCCCGCTCGCCCCGCCGCCGCCGGACGATCCGCCTCCGAATCCGCCGAAGCCTCCCCCGCCCCTGCCGCCTCCCCCGAAACCGCCGAAAAACCACGGGCCGCCCGGGCCGTTATGGTCCTTGAACCATGTTCCGGCATAGCGCGATAGGAGGAAATCGACGAGCAGTCCCCCGAGAACGCATCCGACGACGCCGAGGAGCGTCTGTATGAATATAAGGCCGAGCCCGCCGCCCAAGACGCCGCCGAGCCACCACGATTTCGAGCGCGCCATGAATATGAGTGTCCGGAACGCCACGAACAGGGCGAATACGATGAAGCCGGTCGACAGGAATGGAGAATCCGCCCGCGCCGCGTCTTCGGACCATGTGACCGCCTCAGGGTCGTTTTTTATAAGGCCGATGATCTGATCCGTCGCCGCGTCGAGTCCGCCCGCATAATCGTCCTTTCGGAATGCGGGGATCACGATATTCCTTACGATAAGGGACGCATCGGCATCGGTGACGACAGGCTCCAATCCGTAACCGACTTCGATCCTCATATCGCGGTCCTCGGTCGCGACCAAGACGAGGATGCCGTTATCGACGTCCTTCCTGCCTATGCCCCAGTCTTCGAAAAGCTTCGCGGCGAAATTCTCGACCGTGTCGCCGCCGAGGCTTTTGACCGTCGCTACGACGACTTCGGCGCCGGTCTCCGAATGCAGGTTGGAAAGCTTGGCCTCGAGAGCGGCGCGCCTGTCCCCGGGCAAAAGCTGTGCAAAGTCGTTGACGTATCCCGTCGCGGGACCCGGATTCGCATACGCCAATGCCGCGCTCGCGGGAATGAGCGCCAAGATAAGGCTAGGGATTATATATCGGAGACGAGGCATTCTCTGTGAGGCGGGAGCGCCCTAGAATTCGACCGTCGGAGCCGCGTCGGCGCCCGCAGCGGCCTGGAAGTATGCCTTGGCGTCGAAGCCGAACATACCCGCTACCAGAGAGCTCGGGAACCGCGCGACCTTGAGGTTATATGAGCGGACTGCGTCATTGTACCTGCCGCGCTCGACGGATATGCGGTTCTCAGTGCCTTCGATCTGGGCCTGGAGCGTGAGGACGTTCTCGGACGATTTGAGCTGAGGATAGTTCTCCATGACGACGAGGAGGCGCGCATACGACGATTCGATGTCGCTCGCGGCGGCGGCCTTGGCCGAAGCGGTCGTCGCGCCCGTATATCGCGTGCGCGCGTCGGCGATGGCGCCGAAAACGTCCTGCTCCTGCTTCATGACACCCTTGACCGCGTTCACGAGATTCGGGATGAGATCGAAGCGCCTCTGGTACTGGGTCTCTACCTGCGCCCACTGGGCGTCAGAGCTCGTAGATGCGGCGACGAGGCCGTTATACGTCAATCCGACGTATCCGAGGACGAGAACGACGACAGCGATGATGATTATGGTTGATCTTTTCATAGCGTAAGTATGGATTAAATCGAGCGAAAAACAAAGAGCGACAGAAGGCCGAAGGCTACGGCCGCGTAAAGGATCCAGGTGGCCGCGACGAGAAGCGCCGATGACCCGAATACGATGGAGAGGAGCAAGAGGCCGATGCCCACGCATTGGAGTATCATCTTGGTCTTGCCCATGGTCTTGGCGGGCACCACCCTGCCCTTGTATCGATGATATGCCGATGCGACGAGGGCGACTTCGATAAATACGATGGCCAAGGCCAGATTAAGGCTCACGTATTTGGATATGATGATGACCGATACGAGGCCGATGAGGAGCTTGTCCGCGATCGGGTCATAGAGCGTACCCCATGTCGTTATCTTCCTCTGCGTCCTCGCGAGGGCCCCGTCGAGAGCATCCGAGAACGCCGCCAAAAGAAAGATCATCGTTCCCGTCGCATAGAAATCGAGGGCGAGAAGCGCGCCGATGAAGGGGACGGAGAGAAGGCGGAATTTCGTGATCTGATTCGGCGTGACGCCGTCAGGCAGAAGCCTGAGGAACGTCTTGGCCAAAAGCCGGTCGATCGGGGTCGCCTTAGTGAGATAGGTGACTTTAGCCTCAGGCACGTCGAGGAAGCGGTCGAGGAAGGTCAGGACGGGATTATGGGCCTTGTTTTCGTGTTCGTTCATGAGCCGCGAAGGCCCTTATTCTATCAGACAAAGGCATGCCGAACAAAAAAAAGCCCCGTGCATCCGCTAAAGCGGTTGGACGGGGCTTTTGATCGAAGACGTCAGGCGATACCATGCGGTCGGTGCCTCCTGAGTTTGTCGCAGAGCGCGACGTACTGGCTTTTATGGCTCGCGAGGACATCGGTCTTCTCGTATATCCGCAGACTGAGCTTCCAGAAGGCGGCGAACAGAGCGGGAGTCGCCGCGAGCTCGCCGAACCAGCCGAAGTCGCTGAAGATCTTGAGCGAGACCTGCATGGCGACCGCACCGAGGAGAGCGGCGGCGAGAACGCCGGCGATGACGACGAGAAGGGAGGCCGGGTGCTTTTCATCCGACTTGATCGTATGAAGGCCGGCGCCGATCACGAATGCGAGAAGCGTGATGAAGTATACGGACGCTCCGATTCCGACGAGCACATGTGTAAAGGTCATGGGAGACGGGAGTTTTGGGTTGACTGACGGAGGTTGAATCTGCGGTTAATCCTACACCAATTGACAATATATGTCAATGTGTGGTGTGGATAGCAAAAGCCCGCCTCGGGGAGGGGCGGGCCTCGTAGGGGTCAGACTGCCTCTTGCCACGCTTCAGGTTCCCAGAGAAGCGGCTCGGAGGCTATGAATCCGTGCGCTTCGAGGCCGAGCTCGCCCTCCCTGCTCCAGATGTCGCCATCGGAGTCGAAGGCGAAGGTCTCTCCGAAGAACGTGAAGAAACGCATGGCCAGATGGGGCTTTCGGGCTCCGAATTCCAGCATGACCCTGAAACCAAGATCGCTGAGGAGATCGACGGGGTCCATATTCTTGGTCCAGTATGCTCCTCCCCGCCCTAAAAGCAACCATGCGCGCACCCTTGATTTCCCGTGCGAGAGGAGTAAAGTTCAAGACAAATACCGCACCCTCAACCTTTAGTCCCTTCTATAATCATGAGATTTTCCTATGAAATCTTCAGGGGGTTTCCCGCCCCTTTAGACCAAGTAGCCCATCTGTACTTCGATCGTCCGATCGCAAAAGGCGAGCTTAAGCTTTACGAGCTCTGCGACGAACCCCCTCAGAATATACCGGATCTTGTCCTCGACATCCTCAAGATCCCGGGCGTTCTGAAGATCACAGTCACAGAGCAGACGGTCGCTATCCAGAGGATCTCGAATGAGTTCCCTTGGAAAGAGCTCTGCTCCCGAATCGCCGTAGTCGTGGCCGACTCGAACCAGGTGCTCTGGTCGAAACTGGAACCCCAATCGATCGAAGACTTCTGCGCCGACCACGAGCGACTGGTGGTCCATTTCTACCCTGACAGAGACGAGTGATCTCCACCGAGACGAACGTCTCACCGCGCCAGCGGCCTCTGGCAACCCATGAACGAACGGATATTCGCGCATGGGTTTTTCATTTATTGCCTTCCCTTGGGGGCCGTGGTAGTATCTCCCCCATGAGTATCTCCAGCGTGTTGCCGTATATCCAGTTGATAATCTCGGCGCTCCTCATATTGGCCGTCCTTCTCCAGCAGACAGGCGCCCAGAATGGCGGGGCCCTCGGCGGCGCAGACAATATGAGCTCGGTATTTCATACCAGGCGCGGCCTTGAAAAGGTCCTTTTCATCGCGACCATCGTCCTCGGCGTGCTTTTCGCGCTCACTTCCTTCATATCCCTCGTCCGCTAGATACTCGTTTAACGAACGTAATCGAACATAGCTGCCCTTCGGCACGCTCTCAATATGGAACCTAAAACCCCGTTCTTTCGGGCGCTCGCGGAAAAGCTCGCGAGAAATCGCACTAATAAGAGCCTCGAAAAGATAGACTCTCTCGCAGGATCGTTCTCGATCACCGAGAAGGCGCTTTTTCTCGTCTGTTTCATCGCATTTGCATGGGGCGTCCTTTCGCTCTTGGGCAAAGTGAGCGACAGCTTCTCCGTCGACGTGCCGCGACGCGGCGGATCGCTCGTGGAAGGCATCGTCGGCACGCCGCGCTTCGTGAACCCGCTTCTCGCCGTATCAGACGCGGACCGCGACCTGACCCAGCTCGTCTATTCAGGTCTTTTGAAGACAGAGCCGGACGGCGATATCGTCCCCGATCTCGCGGACCATTATGACGTGGCCCCGGACGGCCTTACCTATACGTTCTTCATCCGCGACAAGGCGGTGTGGAGCGATGGCACGGAGGTGACCGCAGACGACGTAGTCTATACGGTGCAGAAGGCGCAGGATTCGGCGCTCAAAAGTCCCCGCTATGTGAACTGGCAGGGCGTCACCGTCGAGAAGGTTGGACCGAAGGAGGTGATATTCCGCCTCAAACAGGCCTATGCCCCATTCATAAACAACCTCGCTCTCGGCATATTGCCTTCGCATCTCTGGAAAAATCTCAGCGTCGACCAGATGCCGTTCTCGTCTCTCAATACCAACGCCATCGGATCGGGTCCGTACGTCATCGCATCGGTCGCCAAGTCTTCGGACGGCATACCGACCGAATTTAATCTGAAATCGAATCCTGACTATGCCCTCGGCCAGCCCTACATCGATACGATATCGATCAAGGCATTCGCGACCGAACCGGCGCTCGTCGCCGCGCTTGCCGCAGGCGAAGTCGAGAGCGCGTCCAACATATCGCCCGAGTCGGCCGGATCGCTTTCCGCCGCGACGCTCATGACCGCGCCTCTCACCCGTGTCTTCGGCGTATTCTTCGACCAGAATCAGAACGAGATACTCGCGCGAAAGGAGGTCCGCCAGGCTTTGAGCGCGGCCATCGATAAGGACAGCCTTATCCAAGGGGTTCTCGCAGGATACGGCACGGCTATAGACGGACCGCTCCCTCCGACATCGACCGCAAAGACCGCGGCGGTCGCGCAAGCGTCGACGACTCTCGATGCGGCGTCGATATTGGCCAAGGCCGGCTGGAAGAAGAATCCGAACACCGGCATATATGAATACAAAGCAAAGACTAAAGGCTCTGCTACGTCGACTCTCGAAGTCACCATATCGACCGCGAACGTGCCGGAGCTCGTGATAGCGGCTAAGAAGATCGAGGGGATCTGGGGCCAGTTCGGCGTACAGGTGCACGTGCAGGTATATGAGCCGTCCGACCTCAACCAGAGCGTCATCAGACCTCGAAAATACGAGGCTCTCCTCTTCGGCATCGTGACCGGAAGGAATTCAGACCTCTATCCGTTCTGGCATTCTTCCCAGAGGAACGATCCAGGCCTCAACATCTCTCTTTATACGAACCAGAAAGTCGATAAGGCGCTCGAAAAGATGCGCGGAGCGACGTCGTCGGCCGCCATTGCGACGTCCTATGCGACGGTGAGGTCAGAGATAGCGGCAGATATGCCGGCCATATTCCTCTGGAGCCCCGATTTCCTTTACGCGGTGCCGAAGAAGCTCCACGGAGTCGAGCTCGGAGAGATAACCACCTCATCCGACCGCTTCCTCGGCGTCGAACGATGGTATGTCGACACCGAACGGGTCTGGGATGTATTCGTGAAGGACAAGAATTCGATACTCGATACGAACAATCATTAAAATTAACGATTTATCAAAACTACGATGGACGAACAGAACAAGACGCAGACGACGGAACGAACGCCTTCAGCGCCGCATCATAGCGGCGGCTCGCGCGGCAACGCGGAAGGACGCGGCGGCAGGCCTTTCCGAGGCGGTCGCGGAGGCAGGGGCGGCCGAGGAAGCCGCGGAGGCTCGCGCGGCGGCGGAATGAGCCGCGGCATGGGAGGCGGCCGGCCTCGTCGATTCGGCGCGGGCGGCTCGCGCGGCGGTCGCGGAGGCAGGGGCGGTCCGGCCGGTCATGACGGGCCTTCTCACGCGGACTCTGAAGAGCGCGCAGAAAATCGCGCGCCGATGATCCCTATCCCGCCTATCGCTCCGGGCAATATCCGCATCGTCCCATTGGGCGGCGTGGAGGAGATCGGCAAGAACATGACCGCCATCGAGATCGGCGACGACATCATCGTCATCGACGCGGGTTTCCAGTTCAAAGAGGAGGCGATGCCGGGCATCGACTATATCCTTCCGAACACCAAATACCTCGAGGAGCGCAAAGACCGCATCCGCGCCCTCTTCATCACTCACGGCCACCTCGACCACATCGGCGGCATCCCTTATGTCATAGACCGTATCGGCTATCCGCCTCTCTATACCCGCCAGTTCGGCGCCATTATGATCCAGAAGCGCCAGGAGGAATTCCCTCATCTCGAACCTTTGAACATCAAGGTCATCTCGGGTAACGAGACAATCACCGCGGGCTCGATAAAGGTTAAGACCTTCCCTATCTCTCACACCATCCCTGACTCGATGGGCCTCATCATCGATACCCCCTACGGCGACATCGTCTTCATCGAAGACGTGCGCGTCGAC
>DASZXL010000013.1:0-3587 GCA_035545915.1 Minisyncoccota bacterium | reverse complement strand
TTGCCCGTATGAAGGATTTCGAAAGCCTGACCCAGCCCATGCTCGGCCTCATGAAGACCCGCACCAACCTTCTCGAGATCGACAATTCGGACCGGGAGATCCATGCCGTGCGCGAGGAGATCACGAAATTCCTCGGCGTGCGGCAAATACTCCAAGCCGTGGCCTGACAAGCCGCATGAGCCGGCTACCCTTTCAAGGATAGCCGGCTTTTCTATGGAAAGAACCGGCCTTTGACTTTCCCTACATTTTTATGCTTAAATAAACACCTATCGAGCTCCGGCTCTATTTTTATTTTTAAGCGCTTTTTAGCCATTCTTAGCTCATGGAAATCCGAAACATAGCCATCATAGCCCACGTCGACCACGGCAAGACGACTCTCATGGACGGCATCATGAAGCAAGCCGGCGTAGCCAAGGAAGGCTTTTCCATGGACTCGAATGCCCTCGAACAGGAGCGCGGCATCACTATCTATGCCAAGAACGCGTCGATCGAATATAAGGGCACCAAGATAAACATCGTCGACACGCCGGGACACGCCGACTTCGGATCGGAAGTAGAGCGCGTGCTCCGATCGATCGACACCGTTCTCCTTCTCGTCGACGCGCAGGAAGGCCCTATGCCTCAGACCCGCTTCGTGCTCAAGAAGTCCCTCGAGCTCGGCATGAAGCCGATCGTCCTCATAAACAAGATCGACAAGCCCGCGGCGCGACCGAAGGAGGTCATGGACGAGATCCTCGAGCTCTTCATCGAGCTCGGCGCGACGGATGAACAACTCGATTTCACGACGATCTATTCGATCGGACGCCAAGGCATCGCCAAGCTCGCTCTCGACCAGGAATCGACGAACCTCGAGCCTCTCCTCGACACCGTTCTCAAGCTCGTGCCTGCGGCAAAGTCCGATACCGCTGCCCCGCTCCGCATGCAGCCTTTCAATCTCGCATACGATTCATACACCGGTCGCCTCGGCCTCGGACGCATATACGAAGGCACCGTCAAAGTCGGCCAGAACGTCTTCATCAAGAAGCCGACCGGCGAGGTACGGACAGGTAAGGTCACCAAACTCTATACCTTCAAAGGCCTCGACCGAGAAGAGGTGGACGAAGCAGGCGCAGGCGATATCGTCATGGTCGCAGGCCTTCCTGACATCTTCATCGGCGAGACAATATGCCAGAGCCCCGACACGGCGCCCCTCCCCGCTATCGCCGTCGATGAGCCGACGATCGCCCTCAACTTCCTCGTCAACAACTCGCCGTTCGCAGGACGCGAAGGCAAATTCGTCACGACCCGCCAGATCCGCGAGCGCCTTGAAAAAGAGATCGAGGTGAACGTGGGCCTCAAGATCGATTTCGCTCCGCCCGTCATCCCGGGCCAACCTGATACGTTCAAGGTCTTCGGCCGCGGCGAGCTCCACGTGTCCGTCCTCCTCGAGACCATGCGCCGCGAAGGCTTTGAATTGCAGGTCTCCCAGCCTCAGGTAATCATCAAAGAGATCGACGGCGTCAAATCCGAGCCATTCGAGGAAGTAACCGCCGATGTCAGGAGCGAGGTTTCGGGCGAAGTCATCCGCAAACTCTCTATGAGGAAGGGTCTCATGACCAATATGACCGAACGCGAAGGCATCACCCGCCTTACCTTCGAGATTCCTACCCGCGGCCTCCTCGGCTATCGCGGCGAATTCGTCATCGATACCAAGGGCGAGGGCATCCTCTCTGCCCGCTTCGTCGGCTTCAGGCCGCATGTAGGCGTGATCGAGAAGCATGAATTCGGATCCATGATATCCATGGAGAACGGCGACGCGGTCGGCTTCGCCCTCTGGAACCTCCAGGAGCGCGGCGTCCTCTATATCGGCGCGGGAGTTCCTGTATACGAAGGTATGCTCATCGGCAATACGTCGAAGGGCGACGATCTCGAGGTCAATCCATGCAAAGGCAAGGTCATGTCGAACTATCGATCCGCCGGTAAGGATGAGGCAATCGATCTCGTTCCTCCGTTCACGCTCACCATCGAGCGCGGCCTCGAAATCATGCACGAAAGCGACTATCTCGAGATCACCCCTGAATCTGTTCGCCTCAGGAAGCAGTATCTGAAGAAGAGCGACCGAGAGAAATCAAAGAAGAAGGCGTAATCCGCACAAAGAAAAAACCGCCTCTGAATTAACAGAGAGCGGTTTTTTCTTTGGACAGCTGTCCGCGGGAACTAGAAGCTCCTGCGGTTGCCTCCGTCGAACGACCTGCGAGGGCGATCCTCCATAGGCTTTGCCTCGTTGACCTTGATAGGTCGGCCTTCGAACTCCTTGCCGTCGAGAGATGCGACTGCCTTATCAGCGTCTGCATCCTCCATCGTGACGAAGCCGAAGCCTCGAGAACGACCGGTCATTTTGTCGGTGAGAACCGTTGCCTCGATAACTGCGCCTACCTGCTCGAAGCCTGCCTTGAGGCTCTCCGAAGTGGTGCCGTACGAGAGGTTACCCACGTAAAGTTTCTTTGCCATTATGATTTCGTATGTCTAATAACTCCCGTCCGACCTGCCTGTGGCTTAAACTTTCGCTCTCACCGCCGACACTGACGATTGGGTCGAGTATAGCCCAAGCGACTCTCATGGTCAAATATTGTTTGACAAAGACGAGAAACGTGTGAGTATGAAGGCCTATGGCAGACAAGCCTGCGGCTAAGAAGTCTTATATACAAGAGGTTGCCCGCTTCTATTTCGCTCCCGATATCCGGTCGATCGGTACGCTCGTATACCTCGGTATATTCGGCTATTTCACGCTATATTACGTGGACAATCTCTTCCTTGCCCTCCGATTCCTCCTGTACGTCATCCTCGGTCATACGGCGCTCGTGGGAATAGCATTCCTTTTCGCGGGCATGGCATTCGTCGTGGCGCTCGTCATTCCCTTCTTCGTATCTCTCTATTCGATATTCGTGCTCCATCGCGTCTGGGACAAGCCGAACTGGGCCGCATACGTAAAATGGCTCATGACGCTCCTCATCGCGCTCGGCAGCGTCCTTGTCATCGTCATATCCGACAGCGCGGCGCGACTCTCCGTGCGACAGCCTGCGATGCAGAGTTTCGTCGAGGATGCGAATATCGGTAATAGGATCTAAGAAATAAAAGACCTCACATAATCTCCTCGAGAACCACCAGGAGCAAGGGTTTTCTCGAAGATATGTGAGGTCTTTTATTTTATAGAATCCGCTAAGAGATATGTACCTACTCGGGTACGAAGGATCGATAGCGTGACAGCGCCTGTAGCCAAATCACGACCCACGTCAGAGACGAGCTGGCGGACATAGAAGCCGCTGCCGCATGATACGCGGGCCTTATACACGATGAACGTATCAGGCGCGTCAGACGCGAAATAGAGATTCCAGACCTTTAGTATCTCGTCTTGCCTAAAATCGCCGGCGACCGCGGCGATATCGCGATAGACCGATTCAACCAACTGATCTTTGGATACGCTTCGAGAAGACATGAGTTCGATTTCTTTCGCCTCGACTACATGAGTCGGTATGTCTTTGTCCGAAAGCCTGCCGGTGCGCGCCAATTCGAACAATGGCGTGCCGTCGAGTACTTTTGACGAATAC
>DASZXL010000012.1:0-13043 GCA_035545915.1 Minisyncoccota bacterium | reverse complement strand
GCTCGTATATAGGGAGGAAGCGGTGAAAATTGACGACGCCGTGAATGAACCGGGCTGTGAGCGTATCGTGCTTCTTTGCGCCCTGCTCGGCGAGCTTCCTTCGCACCAAGGCATCGTCCTTCCATTCCCTTTCGACGAGAGCCGCGTTCTCCACCATCTTCTCGCGGCCTCCCTTCTCATACCAATATATGAGCCAGCCTTCGACGCCGAGAGCGATGAGGCCGAGGATGACCGGTATCCAGCCGGCGAAGTAGAACATGAGGCCGGCGAATACGATGAGGCCTCCCTCGGCTAGATAGAAGAGCCGCTTGGTCATGCGAACGCGCTCGAGGACCGCCGCGAGCGGATGGTTTACCATGAGCGCGATGAGAAGCGACGATACGAGCGTGATCGATCCCGTGACAGGTATCGATTTAAGGTATTCGCCTACGATGCCGGACGCCATGAGGAGCGGTAAAAACGCCCACACGGTCGCCAACGTCGTCGTGGTGAGGACCCATTTGAAATCGTTAAGAACGAGGAGCACGGCCTCTTCAGGCGTGAACTTGCCCGTATTGATATATTGCTTGGTCGCCGATACGACCACGATAGCGTCGTCGACGAGGAGGCCCAAAGACAGGATGAGCGAGAAGAGCGACAGGAAGTTGAGCGTCATCCCGATCATATTGAGGACGCCGAAGCTCACGAAGAACACGAGCGGTATGGCGAGGCCCGCCACGAATGCCTCTTTCAGGCCTACGATGAGGAAGAGAATGAGCGCCACGAGAAGGACGGTTATGAGGAAATCATGCGAGAGCTGGTCGAAACTCTTCTTGATCTCTTTGGCCATGTCGAGCGTCACGTTATAGGTGATACCCGGCGATGATTTCGCGATAGCCGTGTCGACGGCGGCCTGCGATGCCGCCGCCGTATCAAGAACCGATGCGCCTTGTCGCTTTATGACCGAGAGGCTGATGGCGTTTTTCGGCTCGGAGCCCGCGATAGAAAGGCGGGCGTATGAAGACTTCTTCACCGCCTTCTCAGAGACGTTTGCGACGTCGCGGATATAGACCGTTCCCCCATCAGCCATATGCGTCACGGGGATATCCGCGATCTCGGACGCCTCGGTCATGCGGCCATCGGCGCGTATCGGGAATATGAACGAGCCGTTCTCGAAGTTCCCGGCAGGAATGGCGACGTTCGCGGAAAGGACGGCGCGATTCGCGTCGTCGGCGCTTATTCCGTAGAAGATGAGATCCGCGGGCCTGTAGGCGATCTCGTATTCGGTCTCGTCGCCGCCGGAGATGTTCACCTCGCGGACGCCCGGTATGCGCTCGAGCTCGTCTTTCACGTTCTCCGCGAACGAACGGAGCGTGAATCCGTCATACGGGCCCGTGAGCGATATCGACCACATCGGCGTATCGTCGAGCGATATCTCGGACACGACCGGATCCTTAGCGTCAGTCGAGAGGTCAGGCTTGGCGTCGGCGACCTTGTCGCGGAGATTCCTGATGGCCTCGGTCAGATCTTCAGACGCATTGAATTCGACCTGCACGGATGAGAGCGAATTATATGAATTCGACGTGATCTTTTTGACGCCCTTGAGGCCCGACAGCTTGGATTCGATCTTCTTGGTGACGAATTCCTCGACGTCGGACGGAGACGCGCCCGGATAGAGGGTCGTGACGATGCCGATAGGGATCTTCACCTCGGGATTCGATTCGCGCGGCAGTTTGGCGAACGAATAGAGACCCCATGCCGTGATGACGAGGATAAGGAGAACGACGACGCGGAAATTGGTCACGAAAAAGTTGAGCCAGGTCTTTCTGAGCTCGGGGTTGAACGTCAGCCGTTCGAGATACCTGCTATCCGAAGAATGCTCGTTATTATTCTTATCCATATCGGATTATTCGGCGTCTACGGTCTGTCCCTCCTCCAATTCATAGACCGGCGAGACGATTTTCATGTCGTCGGTGACGCCGCTCTGTATCTCGACGAAGTCGCCCTGGACCGCACCGAGGATGACCGAATGCTTCACCAGCCTCGAATCGGCATCGACGGTGAATACATATGCCCCGCCCGGGACGATCTTCACGTTCTGAATCGGGACGAAGTACGACCCAGAGGAAGAAGCTTCGCCGGAGCCCCCTGCCGCGGCGACGGACGCGCTCTTTATAGAGACCGAAACGCTCTGCCCCACCACGAGATTCGACACGGCGGGATTAGAGACCGTAACGGTGACCTCGACCTTTTTATTAGTCTGGTTGACGGACGGCGCGACGGCGGTGACGACGCCCGCTATGCCGCCCTGGATCATCGCCGGAGCGCCTTTCGTGATACGAGCCAGGTCTTCGCCCGACGCAAAGGCCTTGACCTGAAGGCCCTGGCTGCCAACGACGGTCGCGAGGAGCGCGCCCGGCGATGCGAGCTCGCCGACGCGAAGCGGCACGGCCGCGATCTTGCCGTTTATCGGCGATACGATGATCGTCTTCGCGAGCTCCGCCTCGAGGCTCTTCACGCCCGCCTCGGCGGACGCGATCGACGCCTCCGCTGTCGTTCCGCGGCCCGACTGGGCGTTCCTGATCGACGCATCGGCGGACGTCATGGACGATACGGCCGAGGATAGAGCGGATTTTGCGGCCGACACCGTGCCCTTCCAACCCGATATGGTCGCCGCATCCGATGCCGACATGTCTTTAGACAGAGAATTGAGCGCGGCAGAGACATCGTCGAAGAGCTTGGCCGCGGCGACGAGCACTATTTTCGACTGAGCGATGGTGCCGAGAAGATCGTTGTCGGAAGACATGCCGCCGAGAGCGTCGATCTGGCTCTTCCATGGGGCGAGGTAGTTGTCGAGGTCGTTTCTGTCGGTATGGAGCGTGTCTACGAGCTTCGGATCCGAGACGCGCGCAGTCAAAGATTGGACGCCGCCCGTGGTATTAAACAGAAACTGGTCGAGCTCGCCGCGGACCCTCTGATCAACGGCGGAATACGCGTCGCGGATCTTGTCCGCAGCGCCCGTGCGCGCAGATTCCAAAGACACCGTCCCCGTCTCGTACTGACCCTCTGCCAAAGCGGCGTTCGCCTTGGCCTGGTCGAGACGCGCGCGGATATCGGCATTCTTCAATTCCAAAATGACCTGTCCGGCATAGACGCTATCGCCCACCGCGGCATTTATAGACGCGACCGGAGCCGATGTCTGGCTCTTCAGATCCGCCTGAGCCGTCGATTCGATAGTGCCGTTCGCCGATACGCTCGACGCGTCCTTGCGAAATGCGGATGCGTCGATGAGAGCGACCTGTCGCGCGCCTGCCGGAGCCACCGCGACGACGCTCTTACGAGCCGCCACCCTGCCGGCGATGATCATGATAGCCACGACCCCGACGCCGAGCGTCACGGCGAGGACCGAATGTCTTTTTATGTATGAGGAAAGTTTGGATATGTTCATCGCTTCTATGATATCAGATTCTATAAAACGCCCTTCTGTACGCCTACTTGGATTCGAACCAAGGACCCTCGAGGTATAAGCTCGATGCTCTAACCAACTGAGCTATAGGCGTATATTATGCTTTCTAACTAAACCAGCTATATAGGTACGTTTATGGTTTCTGACCAAAACAGCTATAGGCGTTAATAAACCCCTTGGGGCATCGTTATACTAAACCAGAGCGACTGAGGATACAAATATAAGGGGCGACGAAGTATAATGTCGTCAGGAGGTTATATATGAGCACCTTGTTCGATAGAAAACCCAGCTTATTCGTATTCGCCGCCGTGACGGAGGATGGACAATTGGCCTTGTTACCCTGGCAAAAGCAATTCTCGCTCCCTTTTCAGGTAGGCGGAGACAATTCGCACGGGATTCTTCTCCGAGATCTCCTTTCCCCCTATTTCCGCGATATCTCCCTTTCCAAGGAGAGCGTCGTGGAGATCCTCGGGGATTTCTGGTTCGAAGGGACGGATCACATCTGCCATTTCTATTCATTTCGCTTCAAAGGCGCGCTGATAGAGATAAGGGACAGGAAGCCCGCGGCCCTGATCTCTCCAGCCAACATACCGGATCACATGATGCGGATAGAATTTTCTGGGATCTTCAGGGGATTTCGCGAGAGATTCCCCCGTCTTGCGCGCTGACATTCAAGGCCGCTCCTTCGGAGCGGCCTTTTTCTTCTCCCTGCAATATCTCTCTAGGGCTGATGCTCGATGTCCTTCTTTTTCTTCGGGGTGACGCCGTGGACGATGAGGATCTTCTCGAACTCGTCACGCTCGATCGTCTCCACCTCCATGAGACGGGCCGCTATGGATTCAAGGAGCTTCTTATTCGTCTTGATGGTCTTCTCGGCGCGGTTCATACCGTCCGTCATGATGGCCTTCACCTCGGCGTCGATCTCTGACGCCACCTTTTCCGAGTATTCTCCCTCCTCGACCCCCCTGCCGAACAATACGCGGCCGCCCGCTCCTTCCAACGCGACTGGGCCGAGCGTCGCCGACATTCCGTATTTCGTCACCATATCGCGCGCCAACGCCGTCGAAACCTGAAGATCGTTCGACGGCCCTGTCGTGAGGTCGCTGAACATCAATCGCTCCGCGACATATCCACCGAGCGATACCGCGATATCGTCGAGGAATTCCTTTCTAGACTGGAGCTTCCTGTCCTCGAGCGGAAGATGGAGCACATATCCCGCCGCGCGGCCGCGCGACACGATCGATATCTTGTGAACAGGGTCTGCATAATCCAGGGTCGACGAGACGACGGCATGACCGGCCTCGTGATACGCCGTTATCTTCTTCTCCTCTTGCGACAATATATGGCTCTTGCGTTCAGGTCCGAGCATGACCTTCTCGATGGCGCGGATGAGGTCGTACTGCGACACCTTGGTCCGGTTCTCGCGAGCGGCCAATATAGCGCCCTCGTTCATGAGCGAATAGAGATCCGCGCCCGAAAATCCCGGGGTGCGCTCTGCGATGACTTTCAAATTCACATCCTCGGCAAACGGCTTCTTGCGCGCGTGGATCTTTAAGATCTCCTCGCGATCGCTCCTGTCAGGAACGTCGATCGTGACGCGTCGGTCGAATCGTCCCGGTCGAAGAAGCGCAGGGTCAAGCACATCAGGCCTATTGGTCGCCGCCATGACAATGACCTTCTCATTCGGCTCGAAGCCGTCCATCTCGACCAGGATCTGGTTTAAGGTCTGCTCCCTCTCGTCGTTGCCGCCGCCCATACCGACGCCGCGGCTTCGGCCAACCGCGTCGATCTCGTCTACGAATATGATGGCCGGAGCGGCTGACTTCGCCATCTTAAAGAGATCCCGCACGCGGGACGCGCCGACGCCCACGAACATCTCGACGAATTCAGAGCCTGATATAGAAAAGAACGCCACGCCCGCCTCGCCCGCCACCGCCCGAGCGAGGAGCGTCTTGCCCGTGCCCGGAGCGCCCATCAACAGAATGCCTTTCGGTATGACCGCGCCGACATCGAGGAATTTCTTAGGATTCCTGAGAAAATCCACGATCTCCATCAACTCCTGTTTCGCCTCCTTCGCGCCTGCGACGTCTTTGAACGTCACTTTGGATTTCTTGTCGTCGGGATGGGTGATGCGCGCCTTGGACTGACCGAAAGAGAACGCCTGCATGCCCGCGCCTTTGACCTGTCGGGTCAGCATCCATATGAGGAAGCCGATAAATACGAGAGGCACGATGAACGGAGCGAGAGCGATGAGCCAATAGGAGAAACCTGACGGCTCTTCGATCTGTATATCGACGGCCGAGATCTTCGCCGGAGACACGCCATAATTGACGAACGTCGTGGTGAGCGGGCTATCAGACTCTTTCTTGGTCGTCTTGGTGGTGCCGTCGGCGTATTTTGCCGTGAGATCCGTACCGTCGATCATGATAGACGTGACCGCGCCCTTATTCACGTCATTGGAAAGCTCCGAGAGCGATATAGCCGTGCCCGGATCCTTCCCTCCCGAGAGAAGCGAGTAAAGCGCGATGAGAAAGAAGAATATGAGGAGTCCCGAGCCGAAGCTTCCAAGGAAGCGCATCATGCTCTGGCGAGGGGCCTCCTTCCTGTTCTTATTCTTCGGATTCCTTTGAAATTGCATTGGCATATGGGCCAGTTTATATCAGAACGGGCAAATGTGATAGCATGAGCGCGTGGCGCTGGCTGATAATAAAAAAGTTTTTTTCGACTACGAAGTCCTCGACGAATACGAGGCGGGCATCGAATTGCTCGGGCTCGAGGTCAAGTCGCTCCGGAAGCACGGCGCCGTCATGGATGGAGCCTATGTAACAATACGCGGCGGAGAGGCGTATATACTGCAGATGTCGATCCCTCCGTATCAGCCCGCGAACACCCCCGCTGATTACGACCCGCTCCGCATCCGCCGACTCATATTAAACAAGGCAGAGATACGCGAATTGGCCGATACCGAATCCGGTAAGGGCTTGACAATAGTGCCAATTCGGGTGTATAATAAAGGCCCCAAGATAAAAGTGGCGGTCGCAGTCGTCCGCGGAAAGAAGAAATTCGACAAGCGCGCTTCCATCCAGAAGCGAGAGACGGACCGAGACATCAGAAGAACTTTGAAAGGACAAAAAGAATAAATTGGGGATGACAGGCATCGACATATAGACTCCTTCCCTTTGTGCGCGATAGAGCTGGATACCTCTCGAAACTTTCCAAACCTCAAATGCAAAATCTGTAAAGTCGCCTTTCGCGGCTAACTCGTTTTCATTCGCTTTCGCGACTGCCTAATAAGCCTCGCCAAGCGACGTCAGGCCGCTCGCATTTCCGGCACGGCGGACTCTGGCGTTACAAATCCGGAATAGGCATGGAGACTCTTCCCTCCTTGCCGAAGGGCTTCGGCCCACGAAGATCGGCGCCCGCACGTTTCGCGAACCTTTATAGTGCGCCCGCTTAAAGCCTCACCGGCAAAAGATCGCTAGGTCGCGTAGAAGCAATCGGAATATCCGTATGCACCCGAGTTCGACTCTCGGCATCTCCACAAAATAAAAAAACGCCCTTACGGGCGGTTTTTTATTTTAACCCTTCGTCACCTGATCGAAATCTTCAGGGTCTTTCTCCCACGTCGGCATGAATATGGCGAGGAGGAGATATATGCCGCCGCCCGTTCCCCAGAACAGGACCGATGCGACCCAAACGAGGCGCACCATCCAGACCGGCGCGCCGATCCAGTATGCGAGGCCGGCGCAGACGCCTGACACCGCGCGATGATCCTTCATTTTCCGAAATTTTCTATGATGCATGTGTTTCATGGTTATGGG
This sequence comes from Minisyncoccota bacterium, assembly GCA_035545915.1. Taxonomy (GTDB): domain Bacteria; phylum Patescibacteriota; class Minisyncoccia; order Phycocordibacterales; family UBA6065; genus UBA6065. The sequence continues at coordinate 5,777 of DASZXL010000012.1, read as the reverse complement.
CCGGGATTTAAATCTCTCTAGACTCCGGCGAAATGGACTGCCATATATATTACGCCCATGCCGAGCGCCGTGGCGAAAGTAGTCCAACGCGTCGGATGCTGGTGATGGCTTTCCGGGAGGAGGTCGCTTGCGCCGATATATATGAAGAATCCGCAGAAGCCCATAAGGACCAAGGCAAGCGTCGATTCAGGAATGGTGAAGAGAAATGTCGATGCAAGGCCGAGAACCGGCGCGACAGCGTCGACGACGAGCCACTTGAATGCCTGCCGTTTCGTCCCCCCATGGCGGAGTATCATACCGACGGTATCGATTCCATCGGAAAAATCGTGGGCCAATACCGCCGATGCCACGACCGCGCCCACGACGGGCGACACGTGAAATGCGACGCCGATCGCCGCGCCGTCGAGGAAGCTGTGGAGCGACAGGCTCCCCGCCCCGAAGCGGCCGCGCTGTACGCGATGGTCATGATCCTCCTCGTGACAATGCATGAAAAAAAGCCTATCGAGAAGAAGGTACAGAACGAAGCCTCCCGCGAGGGCGATCATGAGCGCATCGAGATTCCAATATCCTCCGCCGAGCTCCAATGCCTCCGGCATGAGATCGAAGAACGCGACGCCTATGACAGCGCCCGCGGAGAAGCCGAGGATGAGGTGGAGCTTGTCGCTCCAGCGCAATGCGAAGAGGCCTCCGAGCAAAGTCGCGGCGAACGTGGCGAGGGCGATCGATATGATTGTCATGCTTCCATTATACAAGAGCTGTCAAGCAATTCGGCGCATCGAGAATTGCTCCGAGGCCTGAAATATGCTTTTATAGGGTCTCATGAGCAAAGACAGGACTCGCATAAATCATCAGATCAAATCGCCGCAATTGCGCGTCATCGGCCCCGCCGGCGAGAACTACGGCGTCATAACCATAAGCGAGGCGCTCCAAAAGGCCCACGATGCCGGCCTCGACCTGATCGAGATCTCTCCTAACGCCATCCCGCCCGTAGCCAAGATCACCGACTACGGCAAATTCTCCTATGAGGAGAACAAGAAGCAAAAGGCCCAGAAAGCCAAGGCTCACGTCATCGAGATCAAGACTCTTCAGGTCAAAATCGGCACCGGCGAGCACGACCTCGAACTCAAGGCCAAGAAGGCGTCCGAATGGCTCAAAGAAGGCCACCGCATCAAGATCGACCTCTTCCTCCCCGGTCGCTCCAAATACATGGACCCTAAATTCCTCGAGGAGCGATTGAAGCGTATCCTCACCCTCGTGACTGAGCCTCACAAGATGGCGGAAAAGCCTACCAAGAGCCCGAAAGGACTTACGACTATCATCGAAAGGGCGTAATTTCAGAGCGCTGGCCTATAAAGGCCCTAAACACTAGACAAATCCGCGAAATAGGCTAATATATGCCTATCGCCCATTCGGGCCTTATTTTTTCTCATGAAAACGAACAAGTCTTTCGCGAAGAGGCTCAAAGTGACGAGGAACGGCAAGGTCCTCGCCCGCCGACCTGGTCAGAACCACTTCAATGCCAAGGAGTCCGGTAGGTCCCAGATCAAGAAGGGTCAGACCGTGGCTTTTCACATGACCAACAAGGAGAAGTCCCGTTTCCTCGCAGGCATCCGATAATCTTTAACCAGTAAAACCATGGCACGCGTAAAAAAAGGTGTTAACGCTCTCAAGACCCGCCGCAATATCCTCAAGCAGGTAAAGGGCTATCGTTTCCGACGCTCCACGAACGAGCGCGCGGCATACGAGGCGATCTCCCACGCGGGCGCATACGCATTCGCTCATCGCCGCGACAAGAAGTCGGACCGCCGCTCTCTCAATATCGTAAAGATCAACGCCGCTTTGGATGCAAAGGGCCTCTCCTACTCCAAATTCATGGGCGCTATGAAGAAGGCGAACATTCAGGTAGATCGCAAGATCCTCGCCGACCTCGCTCACAATAATCCAGAGACGTTCGACCGCATCGTCGCCAAGGTTAAGTAAGAAAAATCGCCCTTCGGGGCGATTTTTATTTCAGCTCATTAAGGCAATGCAGCAAAGGCCTCTCCTTTGCCACTCGAAAAGATCTACCGCCTAATTTATTGAAAGTCTCGCAAGATTTTTCAGAATCATCGAATAAAATCGCCTGTTGCGGAAGTATATTATTTCTTTTCAGCGTATCTATGAAAACCTGTCCGTCACTCTCGGTCTTTAACTTTTTCATATTAAAAGAATTGATGATATCGTCAAAATAATCCTTCAATCCGAGCCCGGGGACAGTGAACCTATCGAAAGAGTCCATATTATCTGTGATGAGGATGATTTTATAAAAAGCCTTCAACTCACGTATCTTTTTAAGCACGTTCCCGTCTACGCTCATAGATTTGCAGTCATCTACGAAATTCCTCCACAGAGAATCGTAGCTCAGGCCTAAAATATCGACTAATCTCCTGTTTATCTCTTCAGACGTATACATCCCCCTCATCCAATCCCTGATCAGATCTTTATTCGAGGAAAACAAAGCGTCTTGGATTTTTCTTAAGCTATCTTGACCGAGACTCCTCCAGAATCTGTCATGGCACAAAGTGCCGTCAAAATCTATAAAAAGGATCGGTTTTATCGACATTATTTCAGCTCGTACTCCTTATTTTTCTCCGCCACCACCGCATTCGCGCCCAATTCATCGCGAAGCCTCTGCGCCAAGAACGTCGAGGATTTGGTCTCCCCCATAGCTATGAATATCTGGCGAATCTTCGGCTGGGTATGCGATACGAATTCGACGAGGCCGTTCGAATCTTTGTGCGAAGAATAACCGCTGATCTTGTCAATGCGCGAGCGAACGCGTATATGCTGACCGTTGATCGTGAGCTTGGGCGACTTCTCTTCGATCTTCCTGCCCAAACTACCCGGCACCTGATAACCGACCAAAAGTATCATCGCATTCGAATCCTCCAGATAGAACGCCTCATGCGACAGCACGCGACCGCCCACCGACATGCCGGAACCGGCTACGATGATCTTAGGACCTTTCATATCATGAATCGCATTCGATTCCATCGGATTTCGAATGATGCGAAGTCCGGGAAAATCGAAAATATCGTCGCCGCCTTTGATCGCGCCCTGTATTTTTGCATTGAAATCGGCTGTATGGCGACGATAGACATCCGTCACCTTTATAGCCAAGGGCGAATCGAGTAATATGGGCACCTTCGGCAATGCATTCGACTCCACGAGATTGTTTATCTCATATAAAATGACCTGTGTGCGTTCCAGAGAGAATGCGGGAATGACGACCGTGCCACCGCGGCGAAGGGTATCGCCCAGGATCTCTTTGAGCCGCGCGTCTCGGACGTCTTTTGCCTCGTGATTTCTGTCGCCATAGACCGATTCCATGACCATATAATCGACATCGGTCACGTATTCGGTATCGCGAAGTAACGGCGTCGGCGAATTGCCCAGATCTCCCGTGAATGCGATCTTCACACCCTTTCCCTCTCGAGCCCCGCGGAGCGTGATCTCGATGATAGACGAGCCAAGCACATGGCCGGCATCCTTGAAGAAGGCCGATATGTCCGGCGTTACATCGAGCGGCGCATGGTATTCGACCGTCTTCCAGAGGCCCATCGCCCGCGCTATGTCAGATCGCTCGTACAACGGATCCAGTTTCTTCTCGCGCGCTTCCCGGTCGAGGAGATTCACCGCGTCGTCGAGCATAAGCGCGGCCAACTCCTTAGTCTCGGTCGTCGAATATATGACGCCGTTAAAGCCGTCTCGCACGAGCTTCGGTATCCTGCCCACATGATCCATATGGGCATGGGTCACGAAGAGAATGGAAACAGCCTTCGTGTCGAAAGGAAAAGCTTCGCGGTTCTCATCCTGCGCGAACTGCGAACCTTGGACCAGACCGCAGTCGACGAGAAACGACGTATCAGGCGTCTTTACGAGGAAATTCGCGCCTGTCGCATTTCCCACCGCAGCGCATGCCGTGAGCGTGTAATCTTTCATCGCTTTCGTCGAGTGATACAGAATGCGACCGCGCCGCCGAGAACGTCATTCACGAGATCATGAAGCGTGTCCAAACCATAGCCGACGGCGTGCATATCCGTCAGGCGAAAAAAGAGCTCATATCCTTCCCATGTAAGGCCGATGAGGAATACGAGACCGAGGATCGATTCGAGCGTAGCGAATCGCTTGAAGCGTCCCATATAGGGCAGATCGAATGCCCAGAGCAGGAAAAGAGCCGCCCAAACCCCGCCCAGAAAATGGACGGGCCAGTCATACCAATTAGTCGTGAAATAATAGCCCGCAGACGAGCCGAGCCAGTTGAGGCCCGCCACGGCGACCAGGGCGCCGAGCATTGGAAAGAGAAATCGGTTCCAGAACATACGAAAAGTATAGCACGCGACGATTTTTCAACAGAAAAACCGTTCACACATACGTGGAACGGGTCCTCTGGGGGTCATTCGGAAGATTGTCCCTAGTGTGAACTAGGTGGGAAGCGCAACGTCGGACCAAGGTCTGACTCAATACGCTATTTCCCGAACAAAATGTTATAGAGTTAATCTTTCGAATAACCCGTAGCCATTATAAACCCCTCCCTCTCGGGTACAAGTGGGGACAAAGCCTGTGAAACGAAAAAAGGAAAGAGTAAATAAATACGTTCGGCGGAGCGAAAAGTATTCGCGGGAAAATCGTGCCGACGCTAGCCGTAGAGCACCTCCTCCTGTATGTGCTTATAATCGACGATCTCGTCTTTGGCGAACCAATGCCTAATCTCCTGCTCCGCCTCGCCGACGGAACCCGATGCATGGACGAGATTTCGCACCGATCGATCGTCGGCATAGCTCATCGCATATGAATCGAGCACGAAATCGCCACGGATCGTGCCCACATCAGACGAAAGCGGCTCGGTGGAACCGATGAGCTTTCGAACAATCGCGACGGCATGCGCCCCTTCGAGGACCATAGGGATAACAGGTCCATTTGTCATATATTTCTTGAGCTTTTTCAGGATAACGGCCGTAACTTCGAGAGGATCCTGGCTCACGGGATGCTTTTCGCCCTTGTCCGTATAGGCTTTTATAGTCTTTTCGCCCGTGACGCGGCGCCAATTCGGATCGAGCGTATAATGCGCCTCCACATGCTCGGGCGTGGCGACGACCATTTTTGCCGCGACTATTTTGAGGCCGATTCGTTCAAAACGACCTACGATCTCCCCGACCAGGCTTCTCTGTATGCCGTCGGGCTTCACGATGACGAGGGTACGTTCTTGTTTCGGGTGTTGCATGCCCGCAATTATACCCTATCCGCGATACGCTCCGACTATTTAGTCAGCACTTCGGCGCCTTTTTCGGTGATGGCGATCGTCACTTCGAAATGCGCGCTCCTTTTTCCGTCCTTGGTGCGATACGTGTATCCGTCTTTATCCAAAAATATCTTCGCTCCGCCTTCGTTCACGATAGGTTCGACGGCGATCGTCATACCGGGCGCTAGTTCTTCCCCGTCGCCTGCCGCCCCGTAGTTTGGCACGTAGGGATCCTCATGGACTTCGTAGCCGACGCCGTGGCCTGCCAGTTCTTCGACAATGCCATAACCCAAAGGCGCGACAAAAGACTCTACCGCCTCGCCTATATGACCGGTCGTATTGCCGGCCTTTGCTGCTTTGACCCCGAGATCGAGGGCCTTTTTCGTCGTTTTCAAAAGCGCTGCCGACTCTTTATCGATCTTTCCCACAGGCACCGTGATAGCCATATCGGTTATGAGGCCTTTATGGACGAGACCGAGATCGAGCGACACAATGT
>DASZXL010000011.1:0-17346 GCA_035545915.1 Minisyncoccota bacterium | reverse complement strand
CAAGCACATACCGACCGACGGCGGCGCGAACCTCATATATGACCCTTCCGTCGCAAGCCTCAATCTCACCGGAGGTTCGATTGACGGCACTTTCGGCATCAAAACCTGGAAGGAGACGCAATAGCCATCTCTGCTATAATTGCGGAGTGAATAAGGCCAAGAGAAACTTCATATTGGTGGGCAATTGGAAGATGCATCCTGATACCCGCGAAGAGGCGAAGGCTCTTTTCGCGCCCATACTCAAGGCCGCAAAAGCGGCGCAAGAGACGACGGTCGTTATCGCGCCGCCGGCTCCCTTTATCCATGATCTTACCGGCAAGGAGCCCGTCCATATATCGGCGCAGGACGTATCCGAGCATGCTGAAGGCGCCTTCACCGGATCCGTGTCGGCGCGCGAATTGAAGAGCGCGGGGGCCGAATATACTATCGTCGGCCACAGCGAGCGGCGAGCGGCGGGCGATACAGACGCAATCGTCGCAAAAAAAGTCGCCGAAGCCCTCCGTGCCGGCCTTCGCGTCATCGTATGCATCGGCGAATCGGAACGGGACGCGCACGCGCAGTATCTCCGCTCTATACGCGAGCAGATCGTCGGTATCCTCTCCGCGGTCGATAAAAAACTCGCGCGATGGATCACCATCGCATACGAGCCCGTCTGGGTTATAGGCAAGAGCTATGATACCTCTCTGAAGCCTGCGGATATACACGAGATGGTCATATATATAAGAAAGGTCGCGGCAGAAGTTCTCGGCAAAAACGCCGGCCTCAAAGTCCCTGTCCTCTACGGAGGCTCTGTCGATTTCGAGCATGCCAAGACGATGCTCGCGGATTCGGCCGCCGACGGGCTCCTCATCGGCCGGCAATCTCTCGATCCGAAGGCCTTTAGCTCGATCATCGAATATGCCGACTCCCTATAAAAAGATCGCGGACGAGAAGGACGTAAAGGGCAAGAAGATACTCTTGCGCCTCGACCTTAACGTCCCTGTCGTCGGCGGGGAGGTGCGCGACGATTTCCGTATCCGTCGCTCGATACCGACGGTTAAAATGCTCCGCGATAAAGGGGCCAAGGTCATCATCGTAAGCCACATCGAGAGCGAGATGACCGATTCGCTCGGTCGCATAGCGGCTTACATGGCGAAGGACGTCCCTATCAAGGCGTTCGTCGCCAAGCTCGAAGATGCCGGGCAGGTGGCGGATGCGATGCAGGACGGAGATGTCATAATGCTCGAGAATCTCCGCAAAGATCCGGGCGAAAAGGCGAACGATCCCGTATTCGCGGGCCGTCTCGCGTCCCTTGCCGATTATTATGTGAACGACGCCTTCGCCGTATCGCATCGAGAGCATGCCTCCATCGTGTCCGTGCCGAGATTACTCCCTCATTTCGCCGGGCCCCTTCTTGCAGAGGAGATCGAACAGCTCTCGAAGTCCTTTAATCCGCCCCATCCGTTCCTGTTCGTGCTCGGCGGAGCGAAAGTCGAGACGAAATTGCCTCTCATAGAGAAATTTCTCACCATCGCCGACTATGTGTTCGTGGGAGGAGCTCTCGCGAACGATATATATAAAGAGAAAGGCTACGAGGTCGGCCTTTCGAGGGTCGCCAAGACTCCGGTGAATCTCAAGCACATAGAGAAAAATCCGCGGCTCATGGTGCCGACCGACGTTGTCGTATCGAGTCCTCTTGAAAAAGTCGTGAGATCTCCCGAGCAGGTCGGCCCGGGCGAGAAGATCGTCGATGCGGGCCCGCGCACGGGAAGCGAGCTCTCCGATCTCTTGAACGAGATCGAATTCGTGCTCTGGAACGGGCCTTTGGGCGACTATGAGCGCGGATTCAACGATGGCACCGAGGCTCTCGCGCGCGCTATTGCGGATAGCCACGCTAAATCGATCATCGGCGGCGGCGATACGATAGCGGCCCTTGCCAAGACGGGGCTTTTGGATACATTCACATTCGTCTCGACGGGCGGCGGCGCCATGGTCGAATTTTTGGGCAAGGGAACGTTGCCCGGCATAGACGCTCTCGCATAGAGCGCTCCTGATCTATATAGTCTGCCGGATCTTCTCTGCGTTTCCCGCGAAGTCTTTTTTGTCGCCTGCCACATTCTGATCAGGATAGACCCAGATATGGGCATGAGGCACTTCTTCGCCCACGATCTTCGAGAGTACGAAGTCGGTTCCGAAGGCTTTCTTCTGCGCGACGGCTATTTTGCGCACGGCCTCGAAATAAAGTCCTACATTCGGCACATCCCAGACCCAGCGATAGTGCTGTTTTGGTATAACCAGGGCATGGCCGGGCGAAAGGGGATTGATATCGAGAAAGGCGAGAAAGTCCGTATCCTCATATATTTTATGAGCCGGTATCGATCCAGCGACGATCTTGCAGAATATGCAGTTTTCCATGGTCTAAAGATATCACGAAGGCCGAGCCGAGCGCATGCGTGATAAAATAACGCTATGAATTATTCCCTTCGGACGCCGTTTACGGAGAAACCAGCGGAGCTTTCGGCGTTCTCGGATGTGGTGGCGAGCCTCCTTTCGGCTCGAGGCATGAAGACCGCAAGCGAAGCGGCGGGATTTCTGGCTCCCGACTACGATTCACAGACCCATGACCCGTTTTTGATGCGCGATATGGATCGCGCCGTCGAGCGCGTCTATCGCGCCGTCAAAAATAAGGAGAAGATCGTCATCTTCAGCGACTATGACGCTGACGGCATACCCGGCGGCGTTATCTTGCATGACGCTCTAAGAAAGATCGGCTATGCGGATTTCGAGAATTACATTCCGCATCGTCATGACGAAGGTTTCGGGCTCAATGCCGGCGCTATCGACGGATTCAAAGAGCGCGGGGCGAAGCTCCTCATTACGATCGACTGCGGCATCGCGGATATAGAAGAAGTCGCGCGTGCCGTCGAAGCCGGCATGGACGTCATCGTCACCGATCATCATATGCCGAGTTTGGGTGAAGACGGCATCGCTCAGAGACTGCCGCAGGCATATGCCATCCTTAATCCGAAAGTGATCGGCTGCATGTATCCGGAAAAGATGCTCTGCGGTTCCGGCGTCATATTCAAATTCGTTCAGGCGTTCTTCAGGAAGCATGGTGCTGAATTCGGGGTTAAGCCCGACTGGGAGAAGTGGTTCCTCGATATGGTCGGCATAGCGACGCTCTCCGATATGGTGCCTCTCACCGGTGAGAACCGCGCTTTCGCATATTACGGGCTCAAGGTCCTGAAAAAGACCTCCCGTCCAGGCCTTTCGCGGCTTTTTAATAAATTGCGCGTGAAGCGCGAGCACATATCAGAGGACGATATCGGTTTCACCATCACGCCGCGCATAAATGCCGCGTCGCGCATGGGCGAGCCTAGGGTCGCATTTGATCTTCTCTCCACATCCGACGAGGCATTGGCCGGCGCATACGCCGACGCGTTGGAGCACGTTAATAATGAGCGCAAGGGAACCGTCGCCGCCTTGGTCAAGGAGGTTAAAAAGATATTGGCCGAGCGCGATATCGCCGATAAAAAGGTGATCGTGCTCGGAAATCCGGCATGGAGGCCCTCGCTTTTGGGTCTCGTCGCGAATTCGTTGGCCGAAGAATACGGCAGACCGGCATTTTTGTGGGGCAAGGACGGCGAAGGGATCATAAAAGGCTCGTGCAGGTCGGGTCGCGGCGCGGGCGAAGGGTCTGCGGGCATGAGCGTCCTCGCTGTTATGCAGAAGACGCCGGAATCCTTTATCGCTTTCGGCGGCCACGGCGCGTCGGGCGGTTTCGAGGTTGCGAACGACGCCGTGCATACGCTCGCCGGATCGCTCGAGCGCGCGGCGGAAGAGCTGTCGGCAGGAAAAGACGTTTCCGTGGCGACCGAGTCGAGCGTCGATGCCGTCATATCGCTCGAAGACGTATCGTGGGATCTCTTCAAAGATATCGAAAAGCTCGCTCCGTTCGGCGTCGGCAATCCGAAACCGCTCTTCCTCATAAAAGGCGCGTTCATCGACGCTGTGAGATCCTTTGGAAAGGAGGGAAATCATACCGAGATCGTATTCCGCGATCTCGCGAATAGAAAGATATCGGCCATCAGATTCTTCTCGTCGACGGATTCGCTTCCGGTTCATGCCGTCGCGCAGAGATCGATCGACCTCGTGGCTCATCTCGAAAAATCGACGTTCAAGAATTATCCAGAGCTCAGGCTCCGTATCGTTGATATACTCTAAGCCATGGCCATAACCATATTCACCGACGGCTCTTCCCGAGGAAATCCCGGCCCGGGCGGCTGGGGCGCTATTATCCGCACCGATGACGAAGTGACCGAGCTCGGCGGCGGGGAGGGAAATACGACCAATAACCGTATGGAGCTCTCTGCGGCTATCAACGCGCTCGTATTCGTATCCGAGAACGGGCTTCAGGGGCCGATCGTCGTTCAGAGCGACTCTAAATACGTGATTCAAGGCATAACCGAATGGGTATCGGGCTGGCAGAGGAACGGCTGGAAGACCGCAGGCAAAAAGGACGTGGGAAATCGCGACCTCTGGGAGACACTGGCGTTCGCGGCCAAAGATCTGTCCATTCAGTGGAAATACGTCCAAGGCCATGCCGGTCATCCGGGAAATGAGCGTTGCGACGAGATCGCGACGTCGTGCGCAGACCAGAGCGACCCGCATTTGTTCCAGGGCGCGCGGAAGCTTTATACGATCGATCTCGACGCCGCTCCTCCGGCAGGTGCGGCGGCTGTCCGCGCGAAGAAGCGATCCTCGTCCGCGGCGGCATATTCATATTTGTCTCTTGTCGACGGAGTTCTCGAGAAGCATAGGACGTGGGCAGAATGCGAATCGCGCGTCAAAGGCGTCAAAGGCGCCCGATTCAAGAAATCGGTCTCCGCCGCGGACGAGGCGGAGATCATTAAAGAGTGGGGGAGATAAAAAACGGCGCGATTCAAATCGCGCCGTCTGCTTATCGCCACTCGGGTATATAGGCGACATAGTCGTTATCCATTTTTCTCATCAAGTGCTGGAGGTAGTCTTCATCTCTTCGACGGGGTGCGCCTCTGAGGTGAATGTACATCATATATGCGCCAAGCTCTTCTTGGAGCATGTGCTGATGATTCTCCTGGAACGAGTCGAGTCTCGTGAAATTGCGGGTATACCAGTCCTCCCGCATACGGCGCTTCTTCTTCCAGTCGATCCGGGCGAGTTTGCACGATCTGAGCCGTCTGCCGAATCTGCTCGCGATATGGGCGACGTAGAATGCAGACATGATGAGGACCATCGACCCGCTGACGATTCCTGTCACGCGGGCAACGTGATATATGTCAGGGTACGTGTACATTTGAGATAACCCTACCACTGCGTTCGTTTCTGTCTATTCACGTTTTCTTAAGCGGATGTGGATAGCATGTGGCGGTGAAGAGCATCTCTTTTTATATAACGCTCGGCTCTTTTATCGCGGGCGTGCTCCTCGCGTCTTTTGTGCCTGTGCCGAGAGCGGGCGTCTTCATAGGACTCTCAGCTTGTCTTTTCTCGGCGATCATCGCGCGATTGCACCGACGGCGCATTCCCGTCCTGGCTCTGTCCGTATGCGCGGGCATCGGTTTCTTTTTAGGCGCCCTGCGTTTCGATCTTTCGCAAAGCGACGAGCATCCTCTCGACCGGTATATAGGGAGGAGAGCGACGATCGAGGGCGTTATATGCGCAGAGCCCGATCAAAAGGCTGATGGCCAGAGATTCTGCTTCCAACCTGAAAAAGGCGGCGATAGGATCGTCGTATCTGGTCCAAAGACGCCGCGGTATACGTATGGAGATGAACTCGTCGTCACCGCGACCCTCAAATTACCCGAGAATTTCGAGACATTCGAAGGCGGTCCTGAATTCGACTACGTATCGTATCTCGCCAAAGACGATATCAGGTACAAGATGTCTTTTCCGAAGATACAGAGGACGGGCAATGGGCGGGGAAATCCGATCGTAGCGGCTCTTATATCCATGAAATCGGCCTTTATGGACAGAATACGGAAATATCTTCCCGAACCGGAGTCGTCATTCGTCGGGGGCCTCATTCTGGGCGAGAAGGGAACATTGCCCGAGGATGTGACAGAAGATTTTCGGCGGTCGGGACTGACGCATATCCTCGTCCTGTCAGGTTCGAACGTAACAGTCGTGGCAGAGAGCCTTCTCGCCGTCTTTTCATTCTTGCCGCGGACAATGGGCCGTGCCGCGGGCGGCATTTCCGTCGTACTCTTCGCCCTCATGACCGGCGCATCGGCGACGACGGTCCGTGCGACGATCATGGCCCTCATACATCTCTTCGCCGACGGCATGGGTCGACCATATGACGTGGTTCGGGCGCTCGTCGTCTCTGCGTGCATCATGCTTTTGCAGAATCCGTGCATACTGGCATTCGACATATCCTTCCAACTATCGTTTCTTGCCACGATCGCCGTCATATTCGTCGCGCCTTTGGTCAAAGAGCGTCTATCATTCATACCCGAGCGATTCGGTCTCCGCGAAACCTTGTCCATGACGATCGGTACGCAGATATTCACGTTGCCATTCATACTTTCAAAAATGGGCGAGATATCCGTCATCGCCCTTATACCGAACCTCTTGGTATTGCCTGCGGTCCCGTACGCGATGCTCGGCGGATTCGCCGTGGGTGTTGCGGGATTTGTCAGCAGATTTGTCGCCGTTCCCATAGCGTGGGTGACGGACATTCTGCTTCTTTCTATGCTTAAAGTCGTCGAGATGTTCGGAGCTCTCTCATTCGCCACGATAAAGGCGCCCGTCGGGGCGCCTTTATGCGTTATCTCCTATATCGGATTGGTCGTCGTGCTTATCTGCCTGCGTCGGCGAGATTCTTCTCGACAGACTTCCAGTTGAGATTGGCGAAGAAATCCTCGACATACTGCTTCTTGCCCGAGGGCTGATAGTCGGCGACGAATGAATGCTCCCACATGTCGAGGCAAAGGATAGGGCAGGCATCCACGAGCTGGCCCAGATGCTGTTCGTCTATCCATGCATTCACGAGGCGACCGGTTTTATTGTCGTAATAGAGCATAGCCCAACCCACACCGCGGGTGAGAGCGACGGCCTTGAATCGAGCGAGCCATCCCTCGAATGACCCCCATTCAGCCGTTATGTCCGCCGCAAGAGCGCTCTTTGGATCGACCGCCTGCGAACCGCCCTCGAAATGCGCGAAATAGTATTCATGATTTCGCATGCCGCCCCATTCGAATCCGAAGCGCCTCTGGAGCTCGCCCAACGCATATGCATTCTTCTCCGAATCCTTCGCCATTTCCTCGATCTTCTCGAGTATGAGATTGGCGTGCTTTACATAGCCTGAATAGAGCTTGAGATGCTCTTCTATATTCCTTGCGGATATTCCCTTGAGAGCGGGAACGTTGAATTTCTTTTCTTCGAATTTTTTCATGATGGTAGAAGTTAGCTTATAGGGAGATTATACGCTCTTCATCTTTATTTCATAGGGCGCGCGTATGATCGCCATATGAATATACGAATAGATACGAGGGCGAAGACGGCGATCCTCGGCAGTGTCGCGGCTTTGATATGTTTCGGGTCGTGGGCTTTGCTCATGTCCAGAGCTTCTCCGCGGTACGGCGGCGAGTCGATCGACGACGGCTTTTTACATATCTACTTCCTCGACGTGGGGCAGGGCGATGCCATATATATCCGCGCGCCCGGCGGGAAGGACATGCTCGTCGATAGCGGGCCCAATGCGGGAATCCTCCGCGAGAGGCTGGCAGATGTCATGCCGCGATCCGATAAACGCATCGACATCGTCCTCGAAACTCATCCCGATGCAGATCATATATCGGGATTTCCGAATATCTTCGAGGATTTCGATGTCGGAACATTTGTCGAGCCCGGCATCCATTCAAAAAATTCTATAGACGATGAGATGCACGCATTGCTCGCTGAAAAAGGCGTGCCGATCGCGATCGCGCGACGCGGCGATTCGTATGATCTTGGCAGCACGTCATTTCGCATCCTTTTTCCCGATGAAGACGTATCGAAATACAAAGACACGAACGATGCCTCGATCGTAGGGCAGCTCGTATACGGGTCGACGACGATCATGCTTACGGGCGACTCGCCGAAGAAGGTCGAGGACAAATTAGTTCGTCTGGATAAGGCTGGTCTGAAGAGCGATGTATTGAAACTTGGCCATCATGGATCAAGGACTTCATCAGGTGCCGCATTCGTCCAGGCCGTGGCACCTGCATATGCGATAGTCTCAGCAGGGGCAGGGAATCGATACGGCCATCCGCACAAGGAAGTGCTCGATACCATGAAATCCCTCGGCATACCTGTCCTTCAGACGAGCCTCGAAGGCATCATCGAATTCCAAAGCGACGGTAAAACCATCTGGCGTAACTAAAGAGGGATAAACAAAAAAGACCGGTGCCGAGAAAACCCTTGTCCTGGTGGTTTTCGAGGTACCGGTCTTTTTTTCGTACTAATCTCTTTTTAGATGATGCCGGCTTTCTTGAGCGTCGCGTACGCGCCGTTCTTGTTGATCGTCTTGATCGCGCGAGTCGAAAGCGTGAGGCGGATCGACTTCTTCATCTCAGGGATGTAGATCTTCTTCGCCTGGAGATTGAGATAGCGGCGGACCTTTCCGGTAGGGTTGAACTGAGTCGCACGGGTGCGGTTCGAGTATCCACCGCCTACGATGGACGTCCTTTTGGTTACTGGGCAGATTTTTGCCATAGGTCGTCATGCTATCATACATATGCAGTTTCGCAAGCTTTCGGCCATATTTCTTCTATATGGACTTCCAATTCGTTTTTTCTCTCATAGTGCTCCTGTTCTCGGTCATAATCCACGAAATAGCGCACGGATACGCCGCGCTTATCCAGGGCGACCGCACCGCTGAATATGAAGGCCGTCTGACTCTCAATCCCTTAAAACATATCGATCCTGTGGGAACGATAATCCTGCCTGCGCTCTCGCTTCTCCTGCCCGGCGGCATACTCTTCGGCTGGGCAAAGCCGGTCCCGTTCAACCCTCATAACCTTCGCAACAAGCGCTGGGGCGAAGCCCTTGTCGCGGTCGCGGGACCTCTCTCGAACCTCGTCATCGCCCTCATCTTCGGGCTCTTCATCCGTTTCTATCTCATCCCGTCCGGCCTTATCAACGGTCCGGTCGCGGGCCTCTGCGCCATCATCGCCCTCGTGAACATCACGCTCGCCGTATTCAATCTCATTCCCGTACCTCCGCTCGACGGCTCGAAAATAATATCCGCCGTATTGCCTCAGGGATGGATGCGCGTGCGCCAAGGCCTCGAGCAATTCGGCTTCATCGGCGTCATCATATTCCTCGTCTTCCTCTGGCAGTTCTTCCAGCCGATCATTCCGTGGCTTTTCTCCCTCATCACGGGTATATCGTTCTAAGCGCGGCTCATCAATATTTTGAATTTGCCGTTATCGGCGATCATTTCAGTTGGGCCGATGCCTTTTTCAAGCACCCGCTCATAGGGAAGGAATGAATTGGCGACGATATAGACCTGACCGCCTCGGTTCAGATGCGCCTTCGCATCGCGGGCGAATCTCTCTATAAATGAATAATTCGTTTCGATGCCCGTATGGAATGGGGGATTGCAAAGAATAAGGTCGAATCGTCCATCGATTCCATCGAATACGTCTGAATGCACGATATGCGCCTCAAGAGCATTCTTTTTTATCGTCTCCTCGCTCGCTTTGACTGCGAGAAGGCTTTTGTCGCACATCGTTATGTTCGCGGCAGGGTTTTTCTTCTTGTATATCGCGCCGACGGCGCCAGCGCCCGAGCCGACATCGAGGACAGCGGTTTTGTCGTAGGAGATAGTATCCAAAAGAAGCTTCGTCCCCGCATCTAATTCGCCTGCGCTGAAAACGCCGGGGATGTTCGCAACCTCGATCGACACTGCTTTGTCGGCGACGCCGTACGAAAGAGAGAAGAAGGACAGGAAATCGCGCCACGTCTTGCCCGCGCTGAGCTTTTTATTGTGCCCGACATAGAGAGCCGAATGATTGCCGACGATCTTCTGGTCGACAGGGCCGATATATTTCTCATATGAATCCTTTGCAGATCTGATGCCCGCATCGTTCGCGCCGGCGAGGACGATCACGCCGTCCGCGGCAACTTTTTCAGACACCAAAGCGAGCGTCATATTGATGAGTGCCTTCGATTTAGGCAAAAACACGATCGCGCCTGAGGCCGGAGCAGGGCGCTCCTCAAAAAGCCTATTTTCATTGTCGAAAACAGCCGGATCCTTCAATCCGAGCGATTCGCGGTGTTTATTCAACAGTTCAAGAGGGAGATTTTCCTTCATAATCCTAATATAGGCTTATAGTTGATAATTGTCATTATGTATAGTAATCTCACAACGCATCCGAAAGGACGCTATTTAACAGGGAAGAGGCGAGTAACGGCTTCGGACAATAACAACTCCGTCCAAGGCCGCGAAGTACCGCCGCTTCCGTCCGACCCCTCAAGGGCCTAACCAAATCAACGAATGCCAACCATTCACCAGCTGGTGAAGCGAAACCGACGTTCTCTCAAGAGGAAGTCGAAGTCCGTCGCTCTCACCAAGAGCTTCAACGTCCTCACGAACAAGCCTCGCTATTTCTACTCGCCCTTTAAACGCGGCGTGTGCATCAAGGTGACGACCAAGACCCCGAAGAAGCCAAACTCGGCAATCCGAAAGATCGCCCGCGTCCGTCTTTCTAACGGCATGGAAGTCACCGCATATGTCCCGGGCATGGGCCACAATCTCCAGGAGCACTCGGTCGTGCTTCTCCGAGGCGGCCGCGTTAAGGACGTAGGTCTCAGGTACTCTGTCGTCCGCGGCGTCCTCGACTCCGCAGGCGTAGAGACTCGACGCAAAGGTCGCAGCCAGTACGGCACCAAGAGGCCGAAGGCAGCTAAATAAGCTTTATATTCCCTAAACTCACAATCCCATGCGACGTAAAATCAATATAAAGCGCGACCTCGCTCCAGACGTGAAATTCCAGTCTGAAAAGGTATCAAAGCTCATGAACTACATTATGTACGACGGCAAGAAGAACCAGGCTCGTACGAACGTCTATAAGTGCTTCGAGATAATCAAAGAGAAGACCAAGTCCGAGAACCCTCTCGATGTATTCGAGGCAGCTTTGAAGAATACCGCTCCTAACGTAGAAGTCCGCTCCCGACGCGTCGGCGGCGCCAACTACCAGGTCCCTGTGGAGGTCCGACCGAAGAGGAAGGACGCTCTCTCTATCAAGTGGATCATCGACGCCGCTCGCGCAAAAAAGGGCGCTCCTATCTCCGCGAAGCTCGCTGACGAGATCATCGCCGCTTCGAAGAACGAAGGCGAGGCAGTGAAGAAACGCGAGAACACCCACAAGATGGCCGAGGCCAACAAGGCATTCGCGCATTTCGCTTGGTAAATTATTCAGCTCTTTTGTTCAATTAAATTATGAATCGAGACTACCCGTTGGATAAGGTCCGAAACTTCGGCGTTATCGCCCATATCGACGCAGGAAAGACGACCACGTCCGAGCGAATCCTCTATTACACCGGTATGATCCACAAGATCGGCGAGGTGCACGAGGGCGAGACCACCACTGACTGGATGGAACAGGAGCGAGAGCGCGGCATCACGATCACCGCGGCTGCCATCACCTGCTTCTGGAACCCGACGTACATGCCGAAGGGCGACAATACGATGAAGCACCGCTTCAACGTCATCGATACCCCGGGGCACATCGACTTCACCGTTGAAGTGAAGCGATCTCTTCGCGTTCTCGACGGCGCTGTCGTCGTGTTCGACGGCGTGGCGGGCGTAGAGCCTCAGTCGGAAACGAACTGGCGCTATGCCGACGAATCGAACGTGCCTCGAATCTGTTTCATCAACAAGCTCGACCGAATGGGCGCGTCGTTCGAAAAGTCGTTCGCGTCGATCCTTGAGCGTCTCAACAAGAACGGCGTCAGGATCCAGATTCCTGTCGGCGCAGAAGAGAATTTTAAGGGCGTCATCGACCTCGTGAAGATGAAGTTCTACACCTTCGAAGGCGAAATGGGCATCAACGTCATCGAACAGGATATCCCAGGAGACATGCAGGCTGAGGCTGACAAGTACCGCGCCGTCATGATCGAGAAGATCGCCGAGACGGACGACAACCTCATGAACGCATACCTCGAGGGCAAGCAGTTCGATATCGCCACCATTAAGACAGGCCTCCGCAAGGCGACCCTCGCATGTAAGCTCTTCCCGGTCATGACCGGAACGGCGCTTAAAAACAAGGGCGTTCAGCTCGTTCTCGACGCTGTCGTGGACTATCTCCCGTCGCCCCTTGATATTCCTGCCGTCAAAGGCACGGATCCGAATACGGGCGCGGAGATCTTCCGCCATGCGGACGACAAGGAGCCTTTCGCCGCTCTCGCATTCAAACTCCAGAACGACCCGTTCGTCGGCGCGCTCACGTTCTTCCGCGTATATTCCGGTTCCGTAGAGGCAGGCTCGTACATCTACAACTCGACCACGGGCAAGAAGGAACGCCTCTCGCGCATCGTCCGCCTTCAGGCGAACAAGCGCGAAGAGGTCACTAAAGTCTACGCAGGCGAGATCGCCGCCGCCGTAGGTTTGAAGGACGCTCTCACGTCCCATACGCTCTGCGACGAGAACAATCCGATCGTCCTTGAAGCCATCAAATTCATGGAACCGGTCATATCCCTCCGTATCGAACCGGCAACCAAGGCCGACCAGGAGAAAATGGGTACGGCTCTCAGAAAGCTCGCGAACGAGGACCCGACGTTTCGCATCAGCTCGAACGCTGAGACGGGCGAGACCCTCATCGCAGGCATGGGCGAGCTCCATCTCGAGATCATGGTGGACCGCATGAAGCGCGAGTTCGGCGTGAACGCGAACGTCGGCAAGCCTCAGGTGGCATACCGCGAGACCATTCTCGGCACCGCAGAGGCAGAGCACAAATACATCAAGCAGTCGGGCGGTAAGGGTCAGTACGGCCACGTTAAGATCACGCTCAAGCCTCTTCCTCCGTTGGTAGAAGGCGAGAAAATCCCTAAGAACGTGTCCCGCTACGATGATTTCGAATTCATCAACTCGATCAAGGGAGGCGTCATCCCGAACGAATTCATCCCTGCGGTAGAGAAGGGCGTCCACGAGGCTATGGACCGCGGCATCGTCGCCGGTTACAAGATGGTGAACATTTCCTGCGAGCTCACGTACGGTTCGTACCACGACGTCGACTCGTCGGAAATCGCCTACAAGATCGCCGCATCGATGGCCTTCCAGGAAGGCTGTAAGAGGGCGAAGCCGGTCATCCTCGAGCCGATCATGAAGCTCGAAGTCGTCGCTCCTGAGAAATTCATGGGCGACGTCACGGGCTCCATCATGTCCAAGCGCGGCATGATCGAAGGCACGAACCCTAAGGGCCAGGCCGTAGCGATCATCGCGAAGGTCCCTCTCGCAGAGATGTTCGGCTACACGACCGCTCTCCGCTCGATGACTTCGGGACAGGGAAGCTCCCAGATGGAATTCGACCACTACGAGGTCGTTCCTCCGAACGTCGAGAAGACGATCGTCGAGGCGAGGAAGTAACGTCTTCCCCCCCCCCAGAGAAACCGCCTTGGAAATCCGTCCGGGCGGTTTTTCTCTGCCTTGAAATTGACTTCTTGTTCACCTTTGCTATGATGTGATTCACGCATTTTGCGCGCTTTTTTCAATTGTCGAAACCATATTTTCGGCCTTTGAAAGGAGATTTATCACTTAGAACATTCATTTCGTAGACGCTCTGGACCTGCCAATCTCGCGCGCAGATCTAGGTCGCCTACAAAAGAAAAATTGTATGGCAGAATTCACCCGTTCCAAGCCACACGTTAACGTAGGCACCATCGGCCACGTCGACCACGGCAAGACGACCCTCACGACTGCGATCCTCGCGACGCAGGCTCGCGACGGCCTCGCAGTAGGAAAGGCGTACGCGGATATCGCCAAGGGCGGTACCGTTCGCGACGCATCGAAGGTCGTTACCATCTCGCTCGCTCACGTAGAATATGAGTCGAACGCGCGCCACTACGCTCACATCGACGCTCCGGGCCACGCCGACTACATCAAGAACATGATCACGGGCGCCGCTCAAATGGACGGCGCTATCCTCGTGGTATCCGCTATCGACGGCCCTATGCCTCAGACCCGAGAGCACATCCTCCTCGCAAAGCAGGTCGGCGTGCCTCGAATCGTCGTCTTCCTCAACAAGTGCGACGCGGTGGAGGACAAGGATCTCATCGACCTCGTCGAAGGCGAAGTCAGGGATCTCCTCACGAAATACGGCTATGACGGCGCTAATACGCCTGTCATCCGCGGCTCGGCTCTCAAGGCTCTCGAAGCGAAGGACAACACGGACGAGTGGGCGATGAAGATCAAGGATCTCATGAACACGCTCGACACCTATATCCCTATGCCGGAGCGCGCTACGGATAAGCCGTTCCTCATGCCTATCGAGGACATCTTCTCGATCGAAGGCCGAGGCACCGTAGTCACCGGTCGTATCGAGCGCGGTCAGGTCAAAGTCGGCGACACCGTCGAGATCGTCGGTATCAAGGACACCACCACGACTACCATCACCGGTATCGAGATGTTCAACAAGCAGCTCCAGTCGGGTATGGCGGGCGACAACGCCGGCGTACTCCTCCGCGGCACCGCTAAGGACGCCGTACATCGCGGTCAGGTCCTCGCGAAGCCGGGATCGGTCACTCCTCACACCGAGTTCGAGGCAGAAGTCCTCATCCTCAAGAAGGAGGAAGGCGGCCGACACACTCCGTTCTTCAACGGTTATAAGCCTCAGTTCTACGTTCGAACGACGGACGTTACCGGCGAGGTTACCCTCAAGCCTGGCGTTGAAATGGTTATGCCTGGCGATACGGTCACCTTCTCGGTCAAGCTTCACGCTCCTATCGCCCTCGAGGCGCAGCAGCGTTTCGCCATCCGCGAAGGCGGCAAGACCGTCGGCGCAGGCGTCGTGACGAAGATCAATAAGTAATTATGGCTACGGCTCCTAAGAAAACGGCTCCAAAGAAGGCTTCTGCGAAGGCGAAAGCGGCAGACGCTTCTCCTCGCTTGAGGATCCGCGTCCGAGCGTATGAGAACAAGATTCTCGACGCGTCGGTCAAGCAGATCATCGACACCGCGCTCCGTTACGATGTGACGGTCCTCGGTCCGGTCCCTCTCCCTACGGAGATCAAGAAATATACGGTGAACCGCTCGTCGTTCGTATACAAGAATGCGCGAGAACAGTTCGAGATGCGAGTCCACAAGCGCCTCATCGATATATTGAATCCGAACGCAAAGATCATAGAGGCTCTCACGAACATGTCGCTCCCATCGGGCGTGAACATAGACGTGAAGATGATATAGTCTTCGCTTCAGACAAGAAAAAACCCCGCCAAAGCGGGGTTTTTTCTTGCGTCAGGGGGCCTATTACGGACAGACCGACGACGTTGCGGGACCGGTCGAGCCTTTCGATGCGCCGAGGGAGTCTACGCACCAATAGCTCGAAGTCGACACGAGCTGTGCGGACACAGCCCATGCCGTCTGGGATCCGGCAGGGGAGGAATAGCACGCCACCGCAGCGGACGTCGAGGCGAGAGCCGCGACCTGCGACGCTATCCTTGGGTCTGCTACGAAAAGCGAGCCGACGGTCGAGCACGACGATACCGTACCTGCCGCCGATCCGTAGTTGCCTGCTCCATCGAAATAGAGCTCTGCCTGCGGTCGGAGAGATACGAGCTGGGCCTTTACGGCGGCGTCGCTGCCCTTAGACCTCGCCGAGTTGAGCGATGCGAGCACTACCGACGACAATATGCCGATGATAGCGATCACAACGAGAAGTTCGATGAGGGTGAAACCTTGCTTCAAATTCTTCATAACGATCAAAATACTGATAATGCTGCTTTTCAGCGTGGATTAAGTATAGCAGGCATTTTCAGGCCCGATTTGCTTTATTTTCCCCAGTGATGTAGCATGACCCCCACGAGAGAAGCACCGCTTCTTTTTTGATTTATTAAGGTTTTTAAGAGAGCCTACGGAGCCTCAAGCTCCGCGCTCGCGCACATCATGAAGAAATTCATCCTTGGCACTAAAAAGGCCATGACTCAGGTCTTCGACGCAGACGGCCGTGCCTACCCGGCGACGGTCCTTTCGGCGGGCCCTGTGACGGTTACGCAGGTTAAAACGATAGAGAACGACGGATATACGGCCTTTCAGGTCGGTTTCGGCGATCAGAAGGAGTCTCGCCTCGGCAAGGCTCTCGTCGGCCATATGAAGGGCAAGGGAGCGGGCAATTTCCGCCATCTCGGCGAATTCTGCGTCTCTCCTGAAGAGGCCGCTAAATTCAAGATCGGCGACAAGATCGACCTTTCCATGTTTGCGGTGGGCGACACGGTCTCCGTCCGCTCCGAATCGAAGGGTAAGGGCTTCCAGGGCGCCGTTAAACGCCATCACTTCAAGGGCGGTTCTCGAACTCACGGCCAGAAGCACTCGGAACGCGAGGTCGGTTCGATCAACGGCAAGGGCCGCCATAGCTCCGGTCGCGTCAACAAGGGTAAGCGCATGCCGGGACGCATGGGAGGCGACATGGTCACCGTCAAGAACCTCAAGGTTCTCCAGGTTCGCCCTGAGACGAACGAATTGGTCATCCACGGCTCTCTTCCTGGTCGAAAGGGAGTTCTCGTATCTATCGTCGCGTAATATTTCATACATACGAACATGAAAAACGAAACTAAAGTAAAGAAGACGACGGCACCTAAGGCAGTAAAGGCTCCGAAGGCGGCAGTCGGCCTTGAGGCGACGATCTACAACGCCAAGGGCGCAGAGGCAGGCACCATCAAGCTCTCCGAGAAGGCTTTCGGTCTTCCTTGGAACTCTGACCTCGTACACCAGGTCATGCATTCGATGATGTCGACCGCGCGACAGCCTATCGCTCATACGAAAACTCGCGGCGAAGTACGCGGAGGCGGTAAGAAGCCATGGAGGCAGAAGGGTACCGGTCGCGCTCGACACGGATCCACCCGATCTCCTCTCTGGGTAGGCGGCGGCGTCGCTCACGGCCCTCGAAACGACAAGAACTATGATCGCAAGATCAACAAGACCATGAAGGCCAAGGCTTTCCTCACGCTTCTTTCCAAGAAGTATAGGGACGGCGAGGTCATCTTCGTCGAATCGCTCTCGTTCAAGGCTCCAAAGACCACAGACGCTATTTCAGCTCTCGCGGGTCTCGCCAAGAACAAGGCTTTCACGAAGCTCGTCATGAAGCCAAAGAACGCCGCATTCATCGCGCTCTCGAAGAAGGACGTCAATAC
>DASZXL010000010.1:0-5527 GCA_035545915.1 Minisyncoccota bacterium | reverse complement strand
GAAAGACATTCAGCACGCCTACGCGACGGGCAAGGGCGGCATCCTCACGCGCGGCGACGCCGAGATCGTCGAGAATAAGGCGGGTCAGTTCCAGATCGTCATTACGTCGATCCCGTATCGCGTCGTCAAAGCCGACCTCATCATGGCTATCGCAGACTTGGTCCGCGACAAGAAGATCGAGGGTATCAAAGGCCTCCGCGATGAGTCGGCCAAAGACATCCGCGTCGTTATCGATCTGAAGCAGGGAGCCCATCCTCAGAAAGTCTTGAACTTCCTCTACAAGCACACCCAGCTCGAGGACACCTTCCATTTGAATATCGTCGCTCTCGTGAAGGGCCGCCCGGAGACGCTCGGCCTCAAATCGATCCTCGAGAATTTCATCGAGCACAGGATCGAGGTCGTGAAGCGCCGCACGGCGTATGACCTCCGCATCGCCGAGGCTCGCGAGCATATATTGCTCGGCCTCAAGAAGGCGCTCGACCATATCGACGAGATCATCAAGCTTATCCGCAAGTCGTCCTCCGTAGAGGACGCCAAGCAGGGGCTCATGAAGACGTTCAGATTCTCGGATCTTCAGGCCCAGGCCATTCTCGACATGCGCCTCCAGAAGCTCGCGGCTCTCGAGCGTCAGAAGATCGAGGACGAGCTTAAGGAAGTCCAGGCTCTCATCAAGGAATTGAAGGAGCTCTTGGCGAGCCCGAAGAAGATCCTCGGCGTCATTAAAAAAGAGCTCGTCGATATCAAAGACAGATACGGCGACGAACGCCGCACGAAGGTCATAAAGCACGGCGCGAAGGTCCTTTCCGACGAAGACCTCATACCGGACGTCGAGAACGTGCTCGTTCTGACGCAGGGCGGCTATGTGAAGCGAACCGTTCCTGACGAATACAGGAAACAGAAGCGCGGCGGCGTGGGCGTCATCGACCTCGATACCAAGGAAGAGGACTTCGTCACGAATCTCGTCACGACGAATACCCATGCGGATATCTTGTTCTTCACCGACAAGGGTAAGGCGTATCAGATAAAGATGTACGAATTGCCTGAGGGCAGGCGTGCGACCAAGGGCAAGGCATTGGTCAACTTCCTCTCGCTCGCGGATAACGAGAAGGTCACGTCGATCCTTCCTATGCCGAAGGAGACGAAACAGGGCGGTCTCTCGCTCATGATGGTCACCAAGGACGGCACCGCCAAGAAGGTGAAGGCGGAAAGCTTCCACGACGTGCGCCGATCGGGACTTATCGCCATCACGCTCGAAGGCGGCGACGCCCTTATGTCCGTATCGTTCGTATCCAAGGGCGACGACATGTCGATCGTAACGGCGGAGGGCCAGTCGATCAGGTTCAAGGAATCGGATATACGCGAAATGGGCCGGTCCGCCATGGGCGTGCGCGGCATGTCGCTCGGCAAAGGCGACGCGGTCATAAGCGCCGACGTCATAAAATCGGGCGCCAAGAGCACGCGCCTCATGGTCATCTCTAAGAACGGCTACGGCAAGACGACCGAAGCGTCTGAATACAAGGTCCAGAAGCGCGGCGGCTCCGGCATCCTCACTATGAACGTAACCGACAAGACCGGTCCCGTCATATCCGCCAAGGTCATCACCGAAGAGGACAGCGAGCTCGTCGCTATGTCCAAGAAATCGCAGGTCGTCCGCGTGTCGCTCGCCGAGATCCCGGTTTTGGGACGATCTACTCAAGGCGTACGCGTAATGAAATTGCGAGAAGGCGACTCATTGGCAAGCGTAGTCTGTTTGTAAGTGAATAAAAAGGCGCAGAAGCTTTCGAGAAAACCCTTGCTCCTGGTGGTTTTCGAGGGAGCTTCTGCGCCTTTTCTCTTTACTGATATACTAAATACATGTTCAGTGACCCTCGGCATAACATAGAGCAGCTCGGCCTTTCTGATGGCGCTATAGTCGCGGATTTCGGCGCGGGCTCGGGCTTCTATGCGATAGAAGCCGCCAAAGCCGTCGCCCCATCGGGCACCGTCTATGCCATCGATATACAGAAGGATCTTCTGGACCGCCTCAAAAAAGAAGCAGAGCATTTCCATGTGCGAGGCATAGAGATCATAGCAGGGGACGTCGAAAGGCTCGGCGGCACGCGCATCGCGGACGGAAAATGCGACGTCGTCATCGCGTCCAACATCCTTTTCATGCTCAAAGACCGCAAGAATCTGGTCCTTGAGGCCAAACGCATACTCAAACCGAACGGCAGACTCCTTGTCATCGACTGGGCGGCGTCGTTCTCCCAGATGGGACCGCGCGGCGACCATGTCGTATATAAGGATGACGCCATGAATCTGGGCGTTTCGGCGGGTCTTGAATTTGAGCGCGAGATCCATGCCGGCGCGCATCACTATGGTATAATTTTCCGCAAACGATAATGCGATCGATGTCCCGATTTCAGCTCATATTCACCGGAATCCTCGTCCTTCTCGGCGTGGGAGGCATCATCGCTTTTGCCGTGTCTAAAAACACTGCGTCGCAGGGCCCGGCGGCAGTCGTAATGTGGGGATCTCTGAGCGCCGATACAGTCAATACGTTTCTGGGCAACGTCGGTCCAGAGAATCAGGACACGATGAACGTGACCTATGTGTACAAGAGCCCAGATTCGTTCGAGTCCGATCTCATCGCGGCCTTGGCGCGGGGAGCGGGCCCTGACATGGTCCTTTTGCCTCAGGATCTCATCCTGAAACAGCTCGACAAATTCTATGTGATACCCTTCGCGAGCTATTCGGAGCGCTCGTTCAAAGACGCATTCATACAGGAAGGCGAGCTCTTTCTGAATAAGGACGGCGTTTTCGGATTGCCCTTCTCGATCGATCCTCTTGTCATGTATTGGAACCGGGACATGTTCGGGGATGCGGGCATAGCGCAGGCGCCGACGTCGTGGACTCAGTTCTTCGACCTCGTGCCCAAGCTCACTAAAAAGAGCGCGACCGGCGTCATAACGCAGTCGACCATCGCATTCGGCGAAGCGAGAAACGTCGTCCATTTCAAGGACATGCTGTCGCTCCTGTCGCTTCAGGCCGGTACGCCTATCGTCACCCGCGACGCGCAGGGTAATATTGCGAGCGCCTTCAATAGCCGAGGCACGGGGCTCGTTCCGGCGGAAGAGGCGCTGTCGTACTACACGGAATTCTCGAATCCTCTCAAATCGTCGTATTCATGGAATCGCTCGCTCGCGAATGACCGCACGGCATTCACCGCCGGTACGCTCGCCGTCTATTTCGGCCCGGCGAGCGAGCTCCGCTCCATACGCGCCGCCAATCCGAACCTCAATTTCGACGTCGCCATGGTGCCTCAGACCGAGGGGAAGAGGGCGACCTTCGGATCGATGAATGCCATCGCTATTCTCAAGTCGTCTCCGAACGTCTCTGCCGCATTCGTCGCCGCGGCGACCATGACGAGCCAGGCTCTCGACGCGGCATGGATCAACGCTTCGGGCCTTCCGCCGGTCCATCGCGCGCTCCTTTCCAAGACGCCCGGCGACGCCTATAACGCGGTCTTCTATCAGAGCGCGCTCGTCTCGGCCGCATGGCTCGATCCGAACAGGGAGGCGACGACGGAAGTGTTCGGCCAGCTCATCGAGAGCGTGACGTCGGGTAAGCTCCGCGTCTCTGAGTCCGTCAATCAGGCGAGCCAGGAGATAGACAAGCTCATACGAGCGAACAATCAATGAAAACCTTCGCAAAGATAGCCATGGTCATGTCGGTCGTCTCGCTCTTCTTCACGTTCGCATTCGCGCGCGTCGCGTCTGCGCAGGGCATCCAGGGCGCCGTCGGCACCGATGACCCGACGGACCAGGGTAATTTCCAGATCGTATCGTGCAATCCGACCTATAATCCCGCGACAGGCAAGCTCGACAACGATTGCGACTATCAGCAGCTCGTCGCGACCGCGACTCGCATCGTCAAATATATACTCTTCATCATCATACCGATCGTGGGCGCGATGATACTCTGGACCGGATTCAAATATATGACCGCGGGCGGCGATGCGAACGCCGTCGCCGACGCCAAAAGGATGCTCAAGCCTATCGCCATCGGCGTCTTCCTCATATTCGCGGCGTGGCTCATCGTCTATACGATACTCGACAAGCTCCTCGCGCCGTCGATAGGCGAGATACAGAAGTCGAGCATCATAGGCAAATAACATTCATGAAAAAGATCATTTACGTCGCGGTCGTCCTCTCGCTCCTCGTACCGGCTCTCGCATTCGCGCAGAGCGGCGGGGGCAATTCTCCGGTCACCGGTGCGGGCAGTTCGCCTGTCACGAGCGGAGGAAATTCTCCGGTCACAAGCGGCGGCAATTCGACGAACGGCGTCGCAACGATGAATTACATACCGAATCCGCTCGAGGGAGTGAACAGCATATCGGACCTCATATACAAGATCGTCAAGGTCGTCGTCGACCTGAGCTATGTCGTCATAGCGTTCTTCCTCCTTCTTTCCGGATTCAAATTCGTCACGGCCCAAGGAAACGACAAGAAGCTCGATGAGGCCAAGAGCACCTTCTTCTACACCATCATCGGCGCGGCGCTCGTCATAGGCTCCCAGGTTATCGTGAGCATCATCCAGGGCATATTCAAGGGTCTCAATTCGTAAGTCGGCGCAGAGGCGGGTATTAAAAAGAGTCGAGGCGGGGTTTGCCTCGACTCTTCGCTTACCTTCGATACGGCTATCTCTTGAGCCGGATCGAGAACGTTTCGGTCTCCGAATAGAACGATATGCCGGTCGCGTCCGCGGGTAGTACGAACCCGCCGTTCGAAGGCACGTCGATATCATATGACCTCCAGCCGCCGAGGAATACCCTCGCGCGCAGTCCGTATTTGGCCGAGACGCTCACGCGGCCGGCCCGGATTTCCCGCGCCGAGAATTCCCGCGACAATCGTCCGGGGCCGAGCTCGTACATGATGAATTCATCGGCCCGAGACGACGCTGTTCCCAAGGATACCGGCCGCAGATCGTCCTCGCTGTAGAGGGAGGACAGGCGTTGCGCGCCCGTAGCCTGCTGTGATGCGGGCGCCTGCGACACAGGGATCGTCTCAGGGCCTGACGGGGCGGGGAGGGGCGCAGGCCGCACGACGGCCTGAGGTCGCGGCGGAGGAGCGGTCGATGCGTCGACCTTGGTCCGGACGTCCGCGAGCTTGGCCGACAGATCGTCGAGCGTCTTGCTCAGAGCCGACCGGTCCTCGGCCCGGGCCTTCTGATTCTCGTCTGCGATGGCCCTGCGCGTCCGCTCTCCGTCGGAGACGATGATGTCGGCGACTTTGGCCATGGAATCGGCGAGCGCGAGCATGTCTTTTTGGGAGGCGGCCTGCGAAAGCGTCCGGCGGGTCCGCTCGCCGTCCTCGGAGACGTATTTTTGAGTCCCCTCGACGATACTTTTCTGGAGCGTGTCGTCCCGCTTGATCTTATCCGACTTGATCCCGAGTACGGCCAGGAAGGTAAGTACGGCTATAATGAGCAGAACGGAGCAAACGCCGAGAGCGACGAGGCTTACGGCCGGCAGACCCTTGCGGGGTGC
>DASZXL010000009.1:0-15015 GCA_035545915.1 Minisyncoccota bacterium | reverse complement strand
GCGCGCCCTTGCGAAATATACGAAAAGCCTCACCAAATTGGCGGCGGACAATAAACTGGATCCTGTCATTGGCCGCGATCAGGAGATAAACCGCATCATCCAGATACTCTCGCGCCGTACGAAAAACAATCCGATCCTCATCGGCGAAGCGGGCGTGGGCAAGACCGCCATCGTCGAAGGCCTCGCATTGCGCATGGCGCAGGGCGACGTGCCTGAATCCCTGAAGGACAAGGAGCTCGTGCTCCTCGACCTCGGCCTTCTCGTCGCCGGAACGAAATACCGCGGCGAATTCGAAGAGCGTTTGAAGAATATCATGAAGGAGATCGAGCGATCCGACGGCAAGACCATCCTTTTCATCGACGAGATCCACACCATCGTCGGCGCGGGCGCCGCGGAGGGATCGATGGATGCGTCGAATATGCTCAAACCCGCATTGGCCCGCGGCGAATTACGCGCCATCGGAGCGACGACTTTGAAGGAGTATCAGAAATATATAGAGAAAGATCCTGCCTTGACGCGCCGTTTCCAGCCGGTCTATGTAGCCGAGCCGTCCCTTGAAGATGCGACAGCCATCCTCCGCGGCCTCAAAGAGAAATATGAGCTCTTCCACGGCGTGCGCATAACCGATGATGCCATTCTCGCGGCGGTGAACCTTTCGTCCCGATATATAAGCGACCGATTCCTGCCGGACAAGACCGTCGACCTTATCGACGAGGCCGCCTCGTCCCTGAAGATCTCTCTCGAATCCAAGCCGCCCCTTCTCGAAGAGACGCATCGAAAGATCATGCGGCTTGAGATCGAGCGCGAGGCTTTGAAGAAGGACATCGAATCCGCCAAGGACAGCAAAGACGATGCCAAGGGCCCGAAGGCGCGCACGAAAGCCATAGAAAAGGAGATCGCGGATCTCCGCGAGGAGACGCAGGAGCTCGAGCTGAAATGGAAGAGCGAGAAGGAGCTTCTCACATCCATAAAGACCATCAAAAAAGACCTCGAAAGGCTCCGCCTCGAGGCCGAGACCGCGGAATTGCGCGCAGACCTGTCGAAAGCGGCCGAGATCCGCTACGGCAAGATACCGGCCCTTGAAAAGGATCTCGACCTTAAAATGAAGAAGCTTAAGAAGCTCCAGTCTTCGCGTCGCATACTGAAAGAAGAGATCACGGAACAGGATATCGCAGACGTCGTGTCGAAATGGACGGGTATCCCTGTGTCGCGCATGCTCGAAGAGGAGGCTCAGAAATTGATGCGCATGGAAGGCGAGCTCGGCAAGCGCGTCGTCGGCCAGCTCGAGGCGGTGAAAAAGATAGCCGACACCATCCGCCGCGCCCGCGCGGGCATCGCCGATCCGAATAGGCCCATAGGATCGTTCCTTTTCCTCGGCCCGACAGGCGTGGGCAAGACCGAGCTCACGAAGGCATTGGCCGAATTCATGTTCAACGACGACAAGGCCTTGATCCGCGTCGATATGTCCGAATTCATGGAGAAGCATTCGACGTCGAAACTCATCGGCGCGCCTCCGGGATACGTCGGCTACGAGGAGGGCGGTTCGCTCACCGAGATGGTCCGCCATCGCCCGTATTCTGTCATTCTGTTCGACGAGATCGAGAAGGCGCATCCCGAGGTATTCAACATACTCCTCCAGGTCCTCGATAACGGCCGTCTGACCGACACCAAGGGCCGCACGGTCAATTTCAAAAACACCGTCATCATCCTCACGTCGAATATCGGCGCTCAGTATATAGACAAGATGGAGAAGCTCGGCTTCGCCGCCGATTCGTCCGAGAAGCGTAAATACGACGACGTGAAGGGCAAGGTCATGGAGAGCCTCAAAGACTACTTCAGGCCGGAATTCCTCAACCGATTGGATTCGATCATATTGTTCGACGTCCTGTCGCATGACGCGATCAAAGACATCGTGAGGATACAGGTCGGCGAGATCGTGAAGCGTCTCGCGGAGAAGGAGATCAGGCTCGATATAGCCGCGCCGGTCTACGACTATCTCGCGAAGGAGGGCTACGATCCGAAATTCGGCGCGCGTCCGTTGAAGCGCTTGATACAGGACAAGATCCTCACGCCCGTCGCCGGATTCATGATATCGCAGGGCGTAGGGAAGGGCGGCTCCATTATGGTCGGCATCAAGGAAGGCTCAAAGGGCGCGGCGCCTGAATTCACGTTCGACGTGAAGAAGGGCAAGAAGCCTATCGCCATCAAAGCCTTCGGCGAGGAGCACATAGAGGCGGAGAAGGTCGCATAGCGAAAAGCCGGCGCGAGCCGGCTTTTTCGTGTGCGTAGGACAGGATTCGAACCTGTGTAGCCCAATGGGCGACAGATTTACAGTCTGTTGTAATTGACCACTCTACCACCTACGCATTTCAAGAACTCAAACACTTTATCAGATTCTCGCTTTATCTCAAGCATCCGATATAATTCCTACATGTCCCACGAAGTCCTCTACCGGAAATATCGTCCCCAGTCGTTCGACGACGTCATCGGCCAGGATTCGGTCGTAAAGGCCCTCCAGGGCGCGATCGCCAGTAAAGCGGTCGCTCATGCGTATCTGTTCGCCGGGTCGCGCGGCATCGGCAAGACGTCGATCGCCCGCATCTTCGCCCGTGAGATAGGTACGACGCCGAACGATATATACGAGATCGATGCCGCGTCGAATCGCGGTATCGACGACATCCGCGCCCTCCGCGACGCGGTTGCGGTCTTACCCTTCGAATCTAAATTCAAGGTCTATATCATCGATGAGGTGCACATGCTCACCAAAGAGGCCTTCAACGCGCTCTTGAAGACGCTTGAAGAGCCGCCGAAGCACGTCGTATTCATCCTCGCCACGACCGAGGTCTATAAATTGCCTGAGACCATCGTGTCGCGCTGCCAGGTATTCGAATTCAAGCGCCCGACAGTCGATATATTGAAAGATACCGTCATCGCCGTCGCTAAAAAGGAGGGCTATGCCCTGGAGCCTGCGGCCGCAGAGCTCGTCGCGCTCGTGGGCGACGGATCGTTCCGCGATACGCACGGCGTTTTGGAGCGCGTCATCGCAGGTTTGGGCGCCAAATCAGGCAAAGGCGCGGCAAAGATAGCTCGTGAGGACGTCGAGGAAGCCACCGGCTCGCCGAAGGCAGAATTGGTCCGCGAATTCGTCGGCGCGCTAGCCGCAAAAGACGCCGCCGCCGCATTCGCCGTCATCGCCAAGGTCAAAGCGAAATCATTCGATCCGAAGCTTTTCCTCGAATTGTCGCTTTCGCTCGCGCGGCTCGGACTCGTGCAGAAAATAGCGGGGGACAAGGGCACGGTCATCGCCCAAGCGTCCGAAGAAGACAGGGCTTTCATCGCAAACATCCTCTCCGATACGTCCGCGTCGCTCGATTCGAAACTGGTCCGCGGGCTCCTCGGCGCATTCGATTACATCGGCTCGTCGCCGATACGCGAATTGCCGCTCGAGCTCGCGACGCTCGATATAGCGGGAGAGAAGGAGCGCGGTTTGTTCGCGTAGGGGCTTCGAGGTATAGTCCGTATATTGCCGGATCGTCTAATGGTAGGACATGGGCCTTTGGAGCCTAGAATCTTGGTTCGATTCCAAGTCCGGCAACAACGAGGTTTGATATACTTGCCCCATGAAAAACTATTTCCAGGGGACCCCGCAAAACCCACATCACATCTCTATAGGTGCGATTGTGAGAAACAATCAGGGAGATATCTGCTGTCATTACTTTAAGACCTTTTCGCATCCTGCCATGGGTACTTTTGATGACTTCTACCTTCTCATGCGAGAGACAATCGAGCCAAATGAATCAATCGAGCAATGTCTGATGCGCGGGATACAAGAAGAGTTTGGCGCCACAGCAAATTTGAATTCTTTTGCAGGTTCAATCGTCTCAAAATTTAAGATACCGAAGACTGAGATTGTTATGGAAAAAACTACCCTTTACTTCCTCTGCGATTTTGTCTCAATTGATCCCTCAAAAAGATCAACGAATGATCCAGAGTCAGTGAGCGAGATTCGATGGATGAAACCACAAGACCTTGTAATAAAGATGAAGGAACAAGGTAGAAGAAGCGGGCGCGAAGATATAGATGAATCAAAAGTGCTTGAGAAATTAGTTTAGATTGGTTCCAACATCGTCCCACACTGCCAACAGCTAAGAATAAGTTCCGGCCGCCGGGAGGGCGGCGACCTCAAGGGGTATTGATAATCTCCCTAATCCGTGTTATCATTGTAGCCAAGTAAAATCTATAGATACATGCCTGAATTCTCCAAATCTCATTTTTCCCGCCCGTCCTTCGGCAAGAAGCCTTTCGGTAAAAAGTCCTTCGGCGCCAAAGGCGGCTTTGACCGCGGCCCTAAGGAGATGTTCAAGACCGACTGCGCTCAGTGCGGCAAGGTCTGCGAAGTGCCTTTCCGCCCGAACGGCACTAAGCCCGTCTTCTGTAATGATTGTTTCGTGAAGGACGACGCTTCGCGCGCGCCTCGCCGCGATTTCGCGCCGAGACCATCGTTTCATAGCGATCGCCCGGCTCCGCGCCCAGATCAGGCTTTCAACGACCTCAAGGCCGAGCTCCGCGGCGTGAATGAAAGGCTCGAGCGCCTTATCGCGCTCATGACTACAGCTAAGACGGTTTCAGCACTGACGCCGTCGAAGGCTTCGAAGAAGAAAGCGGCCTAGTCAGTAGTAAGAGTCTGTTGATGATACAATTAAAGCGCCACGTAGTGGCGCTTATCCGTTCTCCAATACATCGTATATGGTTTCAACCATGTTCCTCGCCGCTCTCTGGGGCCCCGCGATCCTCGCGGTCGGTCTCGGTATATTCCTGAGCCGATCTTATTACGTGAAGCTCTATCGCGACCTCCAGAACGAAATGCTCGCGGTCGTGTCCTTCGGAGTCATAGCTATCATCGCGGGCACAATGCAAATTATGGTCCATAATATCTGGGACTCATTCGCGCAGGGCATCGTATCGTTCCTCGGCTGGGCCCTTCTCGTCAAAGGCGTCATATTTACGATGATGCCGAAACTCGTCGACAGAACAGGCGATTGGGAGGCGAATACCGGCCTCATCCCGTTCGTCGGCGCGGCCATGGTCGCTATCGGAGCGTATCTCTCCTGGATCGGGTATTTCGCGTAATTATAGGGAGGCCGCGCGGTCTTAAGAGGCTTCGGTATCAGCGTATTAGAGTCATAGCATTAACGAATCAGATATGAAAATAAAAGAGATCGCATTCGCGGCGTACGCCGTTACAGACGTGAAGAGAGCCCGCGCATTCTATGAGGGCACGCTCGGCCTTAAACCTAATTCCGTGATGGAGCAGGGGAATGACTTCGCCTTCATCGAATACTGGCTCGGCGAGAAGGACGAGCACTGCCTCGTCATCGGCGCGGGCGCTCCCCAGTTCAAGCCCGGCAAAATGGGCGCCACAGTCGCTCTCGAGGTCGATGATTTCAAGGCCTGGAGCGAGAAGCTCAAAGGGGCAGGGGTCAAATTCCTCATGGAGCCTTATGATGGTTCTTCCTGCAGCATGACCCTTATCGAAGACCCTGACGGCAATCAGATCATGATCCATCAGAGGAAGCCGAAGGTATAGCGCCTATTGAGGTGTATACTATTCTATTATCCCTAGCATCACGATAATGGAAGCAGCATTCTCCGTCGGTCGCATCATAGTCGGTCTTTATTTCCTCTCGAACGCCTACAATCACGTCATCAAAGGCTCGCATATGGTCGGCTACGCCGCATCGAAGGGCGTTCCTTCCCCGAAGCTCGCCATAACGGGCAGCGGATTGCTCCTTCTCGCCGGCGCTCTCTCCATATTGTCTGGCATCGCCGTATTCTGGGGCATCGTCGCCCTCATCGCATTCATGGTGCCTGTCACGTTCAAGATGCACGCGTACTGGAAGGAGACCGATCCTATGGCGAAGATGAGCGCGCGCATCGAGTTCCAGAAGAATATGGCGATCACCGGCTTTCTTCTCATGGCCCTCGCTATCCCAACGCCGTGGGTATATAGCCTCTAGACCGTAGCCTCGCGCAGGATCCTGTCTTGCGTGCCGATCCAATAGCCCCGGCCCGGAGCCGTATGTATGAGCTTCTTCTTCGACGCGCCCTCGATCTTTTTCCTCAGGTTCCTCATATGGACCTCGATGGTATTCGATGAATGGTCGGCATCGCTCTCCCATACGCTCTCGAGGAGCGCGCCGCGCGACACGATCGTGCCCTTGCTCCGAAGGAGCCTTTCGGCGAGGGCGAATTCCTTCCGTGTGAGATATATCTCGCGATTGCCTACCATGGCTCGCTGTCGGGCGGTATCGAGGACGAGATCGCCCGCGGTGAGAACGGGGAGGACTATCTGCACGGGTCGCCTCGTGAGAGCGCGGAGGCGCGATATCAGTTCCTTCGAGTCGAAGGGCTTGGTGATATAATCGTCCGCGCCGAGGTCGAGGAGGCTGATCTTATCCTCGACGTCGCACATGACGGAAAGGAGAAGGACGGGCGTCGTCTTGCCGCTCTCGCGGATCTCCTTCAGAACCTCCTTGCCGTTCTTTCGCGGCAGTATGTTGTCGAGGATGATGGCGTCGTACTCGTTAACGCGCGCCATGTAGGAACCCTCCGCTCCGTCACCGGCGGTCTCAACGACGAAGCCCTCTGACGAGAGCTTTTCTTTAAGGAAGAGTCTGATATCCGAGTCGTCATCGATAACGAGTATTCGCATGGGTTTTTTGGATGACTTTCATTGTATATAGGGTCGAGACTGCCACAACGTATTGTTATTCACAAATTAAGCTTTTCTTCAGGTCGACTTTGATGCGTATAATAGGAGGGCTTACATAATCTTTCATACACACATGTTTTTCGAGAACATCAACTATATCGTCGTGGCCGTCGCGACCCTCGTCGGTATGGTCATAGGCTTTATATGGCACTCTCCGTGGGCCTTCTCAGGCCTCTGGATGAAGTCGCAGGCATGGGGCGAAGATAGGCTTCGCGCTAAAAAGGAGGGGAAGCCTATGGCGCCTATCTGGGCGATTACGGCTGTCGCTACTTTGGTCCAGGCTGTCGTCATATCCGCGCTTCTCAACTCGCTCATCGTCTCGTCTATAGGCGCTATGATCATTTTGGCTATCGCGGTATGGGCCGCATTCGCGCTGCCGATAAAACTCTTCGACGTCTTGTTCGGCGGCGATTCGTGGACGTTCTTCCTTGTCTCGATCGGGCATGAGCTCGCCGTCATAGCGGCCATGACGCTCGTCATCGGCATCTGGGGCTAGGCTCCAAGAGACATCGCGGTCTCAAAGGCTTTTCAAATGAGCGCTTTCGTATAGAATGGCGCTACATGAGCCACGAGATACTCTTGTATTACAAATACGCGGCCGTACGGAATCCTGCCGTGTTCGCCGAGGAACAGCGGGCTTTTTGCGAGCGTCACAATCTCAGGGGCCGTATCATTGTCGCCAAAGAGGGCATAAACGGCACGATCGAAGGTCTCGCCAAAGATACCCGCGCATATCGCCGTTTCCTTAATTCCAAACCGGGCTTCAAAACCATCCACTGGAAGATAAGTGAGGGCACGGGTCAGGCATTCCCGCGCCTCTCGGTCAAAGTGCGTTCGGAGATCGTCTCGCTCTCGCTCCAAAAGCCCGAGCTGGGGAAGCGTCGCGACACCGACGTCGATCCCCGCAAGACGACGGGCATACACCTTTCTCCCGCAGACCTTAAAAAATGGTTCGATCGCGGCGAGAGATTCACCATCATCGATATGAGGAACGACTACGAGCACAAGGTCGGCGCTTTCGAAGGCTCGGTACTTCCGCCTCTCAAGAATTTTCGCGACTTGCCGAAGGCCATGCCGAAATTGAAGAAGTTCGCGCAGGACAAGGTGCTCACTGTCTGCACCGGCGGTGTGCGCTGCGAGAAGGCGTCGGGATACCTCATCAAAAAGGGCTTCAAGGACGTCTATCAGCTCGACGGCGGCATCGTATCGTTCATGGAGAAATATCCGGGCGAACATTTCAAAGGTTCTCTCTATGTATTCGACGGCCGCGTAACCATGGCATTCGATCTGAAGAAAGGAGGGGTCGCCCGGGAAGTGATCGGCATATGCGAGAAGTGCGGGGACAAAACGGAAAATTATGCGGATTGCACCAATCAGGACTGCAGGAATCAGAT
This sequence comes from Minisyncoccota bacterium, assembly GCA_035545915.1. Classification (GTDB taxonomy): domain Bacteria; phylum Patescibacteriota; class Minisyncoccia; order Phycocordibacterales; family UBA6065; genus UBA6065. The sequence goes on along the minus strand of DASZXL010000009.1, from coordinate 6,849 downwards.
GCTCTGCTGCAAAGCCTGCATCCAGGCCGACGAGGCATACTGCTCGGACAAATGCCGCATCATAATTGAAAAAAATCCGGCCGCACGCTCCCGTTCGGTAGCGAAGGCTTCCCGCTAGAGGCTATAATTGAGGCATGGATACAAAAAAGCTCCAGCTCTATTTCTTCATAGGCCTTCTCCTTCTCGTCGTCGCTCTGACGGTCTGTCTCTTCTGGTCGTTTCTCGCGCCGCTCGCCCTGGCGTTCATGGCGGCTATCATCGTCCGTCCTGTCCATACATTCCTCCTCCGCGAATGGGGCGGCCGACGCACGCTCGCGGCATTCGCCACGGTGCTCTTCGTCGCCCTAGTTATCCTCGCGCCCCTCGGCATCCTTATCCATCAGGTGACGATAGAATCTCTCAGCTTCTATGCCGACATGCGCGACGGTCACAGCGGCGCGCTCGATATGCTCTCCAATAGCGTCGTCGGCCCTCTCCATTCGCTCTTCCCGGCATGGAATATCGACATCAAAGGATATGTCGACGGTCTGGCTGATTCCTTAGTCCAGAACGCGGCCGGCATATTCTCGTCGGCGTCATCGGTGGGACTCGGCATATTCATAGCGTTCGTCGGGCTTTTCTATATGCTCCGCGACGGCCATGCGTTCAGGAAGACCATTGTGGAGCTGTCTCCTCTAGCCGATACATATGACAATCAAATCATCGAGAAGATCGAGCGCGCCGTTAACTCCGTCGTGCGCGGCTCGCTTTTCACGTCGCTCATCAAAGGCGTCCTTGCCGCAGTCGGCTTCTTCATATTCGGTGTGCCTCATGCCATCCTCTGGGGCATGATCACGGCGATCGTGTCGCTTTTGCCGGGAATCGGCGCCGGTCTTACGATCATTCCTGCGGCGATATATCTTTTTGCCCTCGACGGCACCGGTCCTGCGATCGGTCTTCTCATATGGGGCACGGTCATTGTCGGTCTCGTCGACAATTTCGTTATGCCGCTCGTCGTCGGTAGGGGATTCACGGTACATCCGCTTCTCGTTCTCCTCTCTGTCGTCGGCGGCATCATATTCTTCGGTCCGGTAGGCCTCTTCCTCGGTCCTTTGGTCATCGCGCTCCTTTCGGCGCTCATCGAGATATACAAACTGGTCATCCTCGATGATGAGGGCAAGAAGGTCACGGCTATATAGCGGCGCGTGATACAATAGACCCATTAGAACCTAGCGAACTATTATGAAAGCGAACAATACCGACACAGCGCTCCTTCTCGTCCGCATTGCCCTAGGACTCGTATTCCTGGCTCACGGCGCGACTAAATTCATGGATATGCCGGGCACGCTCCAGTTCTTTACGGCTATGCACCTGTCGGCGCTCTGGGCGTACCTCGTCGCGACGATCGAAACTCTGGGCGGCCTCGCCATGCTCCTCGGCATAGCAACCGGCTGGGCGGGTATACTCTTGGCTGTCGTCATGCTCGGTTCGACATTCCTCGTAAAGATGTCGCATGGCTTTATCGGCGGCTATGAATTCGACCTCACGCTCTTCCTCTCGGCCATAGCGATCTCTTTGGCAGGCCCCGGCAAATACACGCTCCGATTCGCTTTGAAGGGGCAATAGTCTTTTAACGCCCAATGCCAGGAAGCCTTAACGAGCGATTCAATGAGCGCTATGCGGGCCTTAATGTCGGTCAGCGTCAGGCTGTAGACCAGATAGACGGCCCTGTGATGGTCATAGCGGGTCCAGGGACGGGGAAGACGACCATTCTTACGCTTCGCATAGCGAATATCCTCAAACGGACGGATACGCCGCCTGACACTATCCTTGCGCTCACATTCACCGAATCCGGCGTCCGCGCCATGCGCCGGAAGCTCTCTGATATCGTCGGTCCCGCCGCGTATCGCGTACGCATCCATACGTTCCATAGTTTCGCGAACGATATCATTAAGGCGTATCCCGATCGGTTTCCGCGTATCATCGGCGCCGAGCATGTCGAAGGCTTGGAGCAGATAGCATTGGTCGAGAAGCTCGTCGAGAAAGGCGACGATACGGGGCATTACGACCTTCTTCGTCCCAAGGGCGATCCGACATATTATGTCGCCAAGATAATAAGCGCCATAAAGGACCTGAAGAGAGACGATGTGTCGCCTACGAAGCTTTCGACCATGATCGACGCTGAAGAGAAGGCTATTTTGGGTATGCCGGACTTGCGTCATGATAAAGGTAAATACGCCGGCCGTATTAAAGGCGAATATCAGGATAGGCTTGACGACGTAGCAAAAAATCGTGAGCTTGCCCGCGCATATGCCGCATACGAAAAAGCGCTCGAAGAGAGCAGGCTTTATGACTTCGAAGACATGATCATCGAGGTCGTTAAGAGCCTCCGCACGGACCGCGACCTGTGCCTCCGCATACAGGAAGAAAGCCAGTATATATTGGCCGACGAGCATCAGGACGCTAATACCGCTCAGAACGAATTACTCGAGCTTGTATCGTCGTTTCATGACGATCCGAATCTCTTTATCGTTGGGGACGAGAAGCAGGCCATATTCAGGTTCCAGGGCGCGTCGCTCGAGAACTTTCTCTATTTCAAGCGCCGATTCCCGAAGGCTGTCCTCATACGCCTGACCGATAACTATCGTTCGCATCAGACGATCTTGGACGCGGCGCATGCGCTTATAGGGAATAATCAGGTGTCGGATGAGAGCCTACGGGTAGAGCTTTTAGCGAAAGGAGATCATGGCTTACGGGAGGGCGACGCTCCCGGCGCATTGCCACGCGCTATCGATTGCGTGGCCCTTCCCGATATAGAGAGCGAGCTCGCGTACGTCGCGGGCGAAACGAAAAAGCTCTTGGACCAAGGCATACAGCCGCGCGAGATCGCGGTTCTCATACGTAATAACCGCCATGCTGAAGCCGTGGAGAGGACTCTGTCATCCCAGGGGATTCCCGTGGCGCGATTCGCAGACGCAGACGTGCTCGATCATCCGTATGCGCAGGCGTTTCTGGCGGTCATCAGAACGTCTCTTGATCCTGCTCAGAATGATCTTGCGGGTAAGGCGCTCCTGGCCCCGTTTCTCGGTCTTGATATCGTCGCCGTGTCGCGTGCCCTGAATGACTGGCGCAAAGCGAAGGGACTTCTCATCGATTTTCTCAAAGACAATGACGCCACTAAGTCTGTGGCGAATCTTTTCACGCGATTCGGTCGCATGGCATCATCCGATCCGGCCGTCGACGCTTTCGAAGCGATAGCGAATGAATCGGGTTTCGTCGAATTCATCGTAAAGCATCCGCGTTCGCGTGAATTGGTGCCGCTGTATGCCGCGCTCCTTTCGACGGTTGTTCGTTTCGCTGAACGGGAACGGTCTGCGACGCTCCGCGACCTCATGATTCGCCTCGACCATGCCCGCGAGCACGGCTATAGCATCGCAGCATCGTCCGTGCCGCCGGAAGGCGTTCAGTTGATGACATCCCACGGCTCCAAGGGTCTTGAATTCGAATATGTATTCATCGTCCATGCGACTGATAATGTATGGGGCGGCAAGCAGGCGAGGAGGGCATTCAAGTTGCCGCAGGCTCAGACGGGCACGGAAACCGACCATGGCGCGGCGCTTGCAGGCGCCGATTCGGAAGACGAACGCAGGCTCTTCTACGTAGCTCTCACGCGCGCGCGAAAGCATGTCTGTATAACCTATGCCGAGCGCGATTCAGAGGGCAAAGAGCTCTCGCCGTCTCGATTCACGCTCGAAATACCCGAGGCGCATATCAAACGCTCGTCGCATGCTACGGCTAAAGGCATAATGCCGCGGGCTGCGACCGTCACAACCTTGTTTAAAGACCCTGCCTATATCCGTCAGCTTTTCATCGAACGGGGCTTTTCCGTTACGCATCTCAATAATTTCCTCGAATGCCCGTGGCAATATTTCTTCCTTAATCTCATTCTCTTGCCCAAGGCGCAGGAGAATGCCCAGCTCTATGGATCCGCTATCCATGGCGCACTCCACGATTATTTCGAAGCGTATAAACGCGAGGACGATATGTCCATAGACGATGCGACGGGACTTTTCGAAAAATATCTGCGCCGCACTCATATGACCGAGCGCGATCTCCGCGATTACACCGAATCGGGCAGGGAGGAGCTCAGGACATATCTCTCCTCATATGAATTCCCCCGCGCGATATGGAATGAATATAAGGTGTCGGGCGTCCCGTTCGCGGTCGGCGACACAGAGATCGTTCTCAACGGAAATCTGGACAAGGTAGAGCTCGTCGCGGACGGCTCCGTGAACGTCGTCGACTACAAGACAGGTAAGCCTCAGTCGCGCAATAAATTAGAGGGTAAGACCAAAGACGCCGACGGCAATTATAAGCGCCAGCTCGTCTTCTACAAGCTCATCATCGATCGCTATAAGGCGGGCGAATGGAAGATGGCGACGGGAACGCTTGATTTCATAAAGCCCGACGACGGAGGAAAGCTCCGCCGCGAGGTATTTTCTATAACCGATGAAGAGGTGCGCGAGCTCGAAGGCGTCATCGCGGATGCCGCCAAAAAGATATTGAATGCCGAATTCGAAGGCTGTGCCGGGCCCGACTGCGAATGGTGCCGATTGGCAGAGATCGTGGAAGAGAATGGCTCCCGCTCATCCCTGATTAGGAATTCTTGAGGACGGTGTCGATGATATTCTTCATCGCTTCGAAGGGAAGGGCACCCTGGGTGAGAGGGATCTTGTCATTGCCTGCGAATATGACGCTGTATGGCGTGCCGCGAGCGCCCGCATCCATGACGTCCTGTCGATCCTGATTTATCTTGTCCTCATATTCGGTGCCGGCGACACAGGTCGAGAATTTCGCCGAATCTATGCCGAGCTCTGACGCGAATACCGGAAGCTTCGCGAGGTCGAGGCCGTTATTCGATGTCGTCTCGGAGAATACCTTGTCCGCGTATTTCCAGAACGCGTCGTTGCCGCCGATCTCGCCGACGCATTCGAGCGCCTCGCCTTCGGGAACCGAATTCTGGTGGACGGGGAAATGACGGAAGGTCCACGCGACTTTGCCGCCGTATGCCGTGACGAGCTGGTGAAGCGTCGAATGATATTGCTTGCAGTACGGGCATTCGAGATCGGAATATTCGACGATCATGACGGGCGCATTCCTATTGCCGAGGACATAATCGGTCGGCTGTACGGGAGCGATGGAATCGAGCGACTCTTTCTGCACGTCCGAACCCGTAGCGACGGCCGGCGCCGCCTTCGTATGACCGCTCCAGTAGAGGCCGAAGCCGATCAATGCTCCGGCGATCACGATAGCGACAGGGATAGACAGGGACGTTTTTTGCTCGTTCATAGCGTATATGGCTTTATAATAGGTGAAAGTATATCATATCGGTATCGATGAAATCGCTTGACCAAATAGCTCTCATAGGCAATCCCGCCCCGGATTTTACGCTCAAGGACCAGGACGGCAAGCTCCGGTCGCTTTCCGATTGGAAGGGCCAGTGGGTCATCCTCTATTTCTATCCCAAAGACATGACGTCGGGCTGTACCTTGGAGGCGCAGGAGTTCCGCGATCATGAATACGAGATCGGCGACCTCGACGCCGTCGTCCTCGGCGTGAGCCCCGACGACCAGAAATCGCATACTAAATTCTGCAGGGAGCAGAGCCTCAATTTCACGCTCCTGTCAGATACGGAAAAAGAGGCCGCCACCGCATACGACGTCTGGAAGGAGAAGTCCATGTACGGCAACAAATACTGGGGCGTCGAGCGCACGACGTTTCTTATAAACCCTGAAGGAAAGGTCGAGAAGATATATTCGAAGGTGAAACCCTTGGGTCATGCATCGGCTGTAATTGCCGATTTAGAAAAGCTGGCAAAGCGTTAGAACCCGAGCGTGAATGTGAGGGCGCTCTCCGTTTTCTTCTCCCAATCTTTGGTGTCGAGCTTCATTTCCTTCACCGCAAGCCCGTCTTTGTATTTAAGCGAATTGTTCCTGAGGGCATAGTCATATATGTCCTTGGTGACTTTCACGTCGTCTTTGCAGTATTTGATGATCTTTTCGATCTCGCCCTGCTTCCACCAGGTGACTGCCTCCAATCCGTGACCTGATTTGCCTGCGCCGAGTGTCGCCTGCGCTATGGAATCCAGTTTAATCCTGAAGCCGAGAGATTTCTTGACCTCTTTCAAGAGATCAAGGCTTTTTATCGTGGTGAGATCGCCGGGATAGTATTTATCGAGCAGGGGAATATCGAAATGATCGCCGTTGAAGGTGATGAGCATGTCGGCCTGCTCCAATATCGGCCACAATTTCCCGAAGTCTTCCTGGAGGAAGCTGTGATACTGATCCGTCTCATAATCATAGAGGCAGACGACCGATATATCGAGGTCTTTCGGATCGTTCGAACCCACGTCCTGGAATATGTTACGGGTTTCGATGTCGAATACTATCTTTCGCATGGCACGCATTGTACCATATGGCTATGGACGCGGTATTAAATCTCTATAAAAGGAAAAGCGAGACGCCTCTTCAAACCGTCGAGCGCTATGTAAGGGCGCATCCCGAATACGCGAAGGCTCGCATGACGTATGCGGGTCGCCTCGATCCTATGGCCGAAGGCGTTCTCGTCGTGCTTTCAGGCGAAAAGAATAAAGAGCGCGATACGTACACGGGCCTCGACAAAGACTATGAATTCGAATTCATTCTCGGCGTCGATACGGATACATTCGATGTGCTCGGCAAGATCACGGGGAAGAAAGGCGTGGCGACTGCGGGCGATATCGCTTCGACGGAGGGTGCGGTGAGGTCCGCTTTCAAAAAATATGCGGGCAAGATCGAGCAAAAGTATCCGCCGTATTCGTCAAAAGTACTC
>DASZXL010000008.1:0-5033 GCA_035545915.1 Minisyncoccota bacterium | reverse complement strand
ATATCGATATCCCCGTAGTGTTCGCGCCGACGTCGCGTTAATATAAACGCATGCAATCCCTCATACACGCAGATATCTTTTTCCTCGTATCGACCGTCGCTCTTGTCCTTATATCAGTCGGTATATGCACCGCTCTCGTATATGCGATCGGCATCCTCAGGAACGTCCGCGACATGACCGATAAGGGCAGGGCGGAATGGGACAGCATCGTATCTGATTCCCGCGAGCTCCGCGCCACGCTCCGCTCCGAAGGCCTTAAATGGAAACATGTGATTAGCCTCGTACGTACTTTCTTTGTAAGGGATTCTGAGAAAAAGGCCGTGAAAGCGCCGGTCAAAACCTCGAAGGCGACTAAATAACAAATACGAATATGGCAGATACAAAAAAGAGCGGATCCCGCGCGGGCGCTATTATCGCCGGCATAGCGGGGCTTTCGGCCGCGGCCGTCGGCGCATACTATCTTTATGGTCATGAAGAGGCCGGGAAGAATCGCGCCAAGGTCAAGAGCTGGATGCTTAAAGCGAAAGGCGAGGTAATCGACGAACTGGAGAACGTGCGGAATGTCACCGAATCGGCCTATGTGAGCGCCGTCGACACCATTGCCAAGAAATATCGTCAGATCAAGAGCATAGACGAGGCCGAGCTCGCCGAATTCATAACCGAGATGAAGGATCACTGGAACGGTATCAAGCGCACGTTCGATACGCATACTGCCCCGGCAAAGCCTCTTGGTCGAAAAGGCCCGCGCACGCCGCGCAAAAAGTAGTCAAAGCAGCGTGCTATCATATCCCCATGAAAACTTCATGGGGAGGCGTCGCCGGCTGGTATGACAAAGTCGTGAACGACGAAGATTCATATCAGTCTCAAGTCATTTTGCCGTCCATCGTGCGCCTCATGGCGCCTAAAAGAGGCGATCGTATCCTTGATCTCGCATGCGGGCAAGGATTCTTTTCGCATGTATTGGCGGCTGAAGGCGCTCACGTGACGGGCGTCGATATCGCCCCAGAGCTCATCGACATAGCGCGCACTCATGCTATGCATAATCAGGAATTCTACGTCTCGTCAGCTGACGATTTGCGGGCGTTTAAAGATAAGACATACGATGCGGCGCTCTGCGTCCTCGCCATCCAGAATATCGAAAAGATGAATATAGCGTTCAAAGAAGTCGGTCGCGTCGTAAAGCCCGGAGGGAAATTCGTCGTCGTGCTAAATCATCCCGCATTCCGCATACCGAATAAGAGCGCGTGGGGATTCGACGATAAGGCAGATGCCCAATATCGTCGCGTCGACGAATATATATCGGAGAGCCGCGCGGCTATCGACATGCATCCGGGCCAGGCGAAAAAGGATGTGACCTATTCGTTCCACAGGCCGATACAGAATTATTCAAAGGCCCTCGCCAATGCCGGTTTCGCCATAGCGAGGATCGAGGAATGGATGTCGCATAAAGAGAGCGAAAAAGGCCCGCGCAAGCAGGCAGAAGACAAGGCGCGGAGGGAAATACCGCTCTTTATGTGTCTTGAATGCGTGAGATTGCCCTAGAATCGAGCCTTTACGCCAGTCTGAGTTATTAGGAAATCTTCAGATTTTCTTCAGGTCATTTCGATATGCTTTTTGCATAACGAAAAGCCATGAATACCTATTCGATTCCTAATCTCGATAAGCTCATCACGCTCGATATCCCCGAGGGGCAGGAGCGTACCTACGTATATCGTCTGCGCGACCTCCCCGAGGCTGATAGACCACGCGAGAAGCTTCTCGCTCATGGGCCGGGCGGTCTCTCGATCGTCGAATTGGTCGCCATTATCCTCAATACCGGTACGACGAAGGAAGACGTGCTATCCATGGCATCCCGCATCATCCGCGAATACGGAGAAAAGAGCTTCGCGTCTCTTGATGATCCGAAAAAGATGTCGACCGATCTCGACATACCGCTGGTCAAAGCCTGCCAGGTCGTCGCATCGTCAGAATTGGGCCGTCGTTTCTATAAAAAGCCGGGAGGCAGGAACGTAGCGATCAGGAATGCCAAAGACGTCTCGAATTACGTTCGCGACATGCATGAATTACCGAAAGAATATCTCCGCGGCATATATCTCAATAATCATCATCGCGTTGTTCATGACGAGGTGCTATCGATGGGCACGCTTGATGCCAATATAATCCATCCTCGCGAAGTCTTTAAACCCGCTCTTGAATACGGAGCCTCCGCCGTCATCCTCGTCCATAATCATCCGTCGGGCTTCGTTACGCCGTCGACATCCGATATAGAGATAACGCGCCAGCTCATCGATGCCGGCAAGATCATGGGCGTCTCTCTCATAGATCATGTGGTGGTGGGCAAGGGCAAATATATGAGTATCCCTGCGATATATCAGGAATAAACTATGAATGTGCCGCATCTCAAATCCGTATATATGACGCTCCGCGATATGCCGGAAGGCGTCGATTCGCCTGTGCAGACGAGCTATCTCAATATGATCATAGGCATGTTCCTCCGGACTTTCATAAAGATCTATGCGCCCGGCGAATTCTCCGAAGAAGACCGCGCGAAACTGCGTAAATACCTCGAACGTATATTCGAGGCTAAAGACGCCACCATCGGCAAATCAAAGGAAGGCAGGGAATACTAGACAGCGACATCGCGCACCGCTTCTCGCTAGCTCTGGAGCACCCGAGTCTCTTTCAGGGTATATGTATAACGTAAGCCGTAGAGCATAAGAAGGCCGAGGAATACGAAGAGGCCTTTGATATCGAAACCGAGGAAGAGTATCGTCGCTATGACCGGACTTACGATATAGGCGAGGGGACGGATCATGCGGGCAAAGCCGATGATGTTCACATTCGCGGCATTCACTTGTTTGAAGAAATAGATATCGATCATCACTTCGGCTGATGCCGCGCCGAGGCGGGTGAAAAACAGGATAAGAGCCCATATGACCGCATTGTGGTCGGTCACGAACCCGATGAGGGTCGTCGCCACGCCCATCAATATGAATGCCGCGGTCAAGACTTTCTTTTCGCCGTGTCTGTCGGCGATGCGTCCGAGCGGTGCTCCTACGACGACGAACGGAACGAGCATAAACGTGAATATAAAGCCTATCTCAGTCCAATCGAACCCGACCGTTTCGTGGAGGTATATAGGCGTGTATATGACCATCCAGGCATAGAAGAATTGGAGGAGAAAGCTCAGAAAGAGAATCCCTTTGATATTGCGATCGGCCCATACCAGAGCGAATCCCTTCCAGAAGGGCAGGCGGCTATATACAGGGTCTTTGACGTCTCGAAGGCCGAAGAATGCTAGGATCAAAACCGGTATGAGGAGAAGTCCCGCCAACGCATAGAGATTGCCGTATATGTTGTCTTTGAGCGTCGCCGATGTGACGAGCGGCGCTATGAGCCACGCGGCGTTCGCGACGGTGAAGAACGTGCCGCGGATCTTACCGGTGCGCGCGTCGCTCGAGAACTGCTCGAGGAATATGTCGAGCGTGAAGTTCATGAGCGCGATCGCGACGAAATTCAATATGAATGACGATACGATGACGAGCGCCGTCTGGCCCGTAGCCATGCCGGCAAGCGAAAGTATTCCCATAAATAAGAGCCCGATCGTCGTCTTGAGGTTGCCGAAGCGGCGCAATGCCTCGGACATCTCGACGAATGCCATGATGGCTATGATCGAGCTTGCGGCGTATATGATGCCGACCAATCCGTCGCCGGTGAATTTGGCGAGGAACGATGAATTGACGTATGTGGGCAGGGCATAGCTCAGGTTAAAGACGAATCCGATGACGTACATCAGGAATCGCTTTCCGCCGAACCGCTTCTCTTCTGGCATGAAGCCAATTATATCGTGAGAAGCACGGGGATGACCACTGGCCTCTTGGCGGTCTCCTGGAAGAGATGTCGGGCGACCGAATCGGTGACGGCGCCCTTGATCATCTCTATGTTGATAGGGTTCATGCCGTTTGCGGTCTCTTCGATCGTGTTCTTGATGATATCCCTCGTATCACGGAGGAGATCCTGAGACTCGCGGAGATATACGAAGCCGCGGGAAATGATATCCGGAGACTTGCGAAGCCTGCCTGTCTGGCTGTCTATGACGGCGAATACGATGAACATGCCGTCGGAGGCGAGCGACTGGCGGTCGCGGAGGACGACGTCCTGCGCATCGCCTACCGCGAAGCCGTCGACGAGGACGAGGTTCGAAGGAGCCTTCTCCTTCAAGACGCGGATTTTGGTGCCGTTATCATAAATCTCCATGACCGAGCCGTTATCAGGCACTACGACGTTCTCCCGCGGCGTGCCGAGGGAATACGAGAGCTCTGCGTGCTGGCGGAGGAAGTAATGATAGCCGTGGAGGGGGACGAAGAAGCGGTATTTGATCTGCTCGTGGATCCATTTCAATTCGTCGCGGTTGCCGTGACCTGACGCATGGATGTCGGAATCAAGATAGGTGATGACCTTCGCCTCGGTGCGGTAGAGGTTATCCTTCAATTTGATGACCGCATTGTAGTTCGTCGGGATGATAGACGACGAGAGGAGGATAGTGTCGGTCTTCCTGAGCTGGATATGCTTGTGCTGCTTGGTCGCCATGCGCATAAGGGCGGCGAATTCCTCGCCCTGGGCGCCGGTGACGAGCATGACGATCCTGTCCGGCGGATATTTCTCGATATCCTCGACAGGGATGATGTTTTTTATCTCGGCGAGCTTCAGATGCTTGATGATGTCGACGTTGGTCTTCATCGAGCGACCCTCCACGATCACCTTTTTATTGTATTTCTCGGCCGCCTTAATGATGGCGATGATGCGCTCCACCTGCGACGCGAAGGTTCCGATGATGAGGCGGCCCGACGTGGTCTGGATGAACCTGTCGATGTTCTCGATGACGACGGTCTCCGAGAGCGAGAAGCCCGGCTTTTCGATCGACGTCGAGTCCATAGTCAAAAGGAGGACGTTTCGATTCTTGAACTGCCTGTACTGCTCGACTTCTTCCTCGGTCGGTACGCCCTTGATGTTGTCGACGCGCACGTCTTCGA
>DASZXL010000007.1:0-37165 GCA_035545915.1 Minisyncoccota bacterium | reverse complement strand
AAACATACCCCCCCCTGATCCTCTTATGCTGAACATGCGTAAATTATACCCTACCCCTCTCGGCTGTTATCCCCATTACCTATCAGCCCACTCTTTCTCTTGACGGACAAGAAGTTCTAATGCCTTGTCTGGATGCGCCAGCAATGCTTTCGAGACGCGCTCCATGCGCATGGACTGGGATCCTTTGACCAAGATCACGTCGCCCGCACGCGCCATATCTGCCACGGCGGCCGCGGCAGCATTCGAATCATCAAAAGACGCGATGCGCTCAGCGGTAAGGCCGGCATCCTTGGCGCCCGCCGCGATCGACCGAGCGAGATCGCCCACGGTGACGAGTGTATGGACAACGCCGGCGGCGGATCGGCCGATATCGCGATGGGCTTTCTCGGCATTCGCGCCCAATTCCTTCATATCGCCGAGGACGGCGATCTTTTTGCCGCGGACAGTCATGTTAGCAAGCGTCTTCAGCGCTTCGGCGCATGCCAGAGGCGAGGAATTGTACGTATCGTCGATGATCGCGCACGAATTGACGCCTTTGAGCATCCTCATGCGGCCGTTCGGGCTCTTGAATCCATTGAATGCGTCCGGAACGGCGGCGTCGATGCCGAGAGCCTTTGCGACGCCCGCGGCCGCGGCAAAGGCATACATCATATGATCGCCCAGAGCGAATTTGAGCTCTACTTTTTTCTCGACTTCGCCCGTCTTGAGCACCACATACTGACCTATCGGCAGAGGTAAGGGCTCGCCCGTATAGACGATCTCGGATTCCTTCATGACGATCGTCGCGTCTTTGGCGGCGCCGTAAGATATTTTTGCCGCATCGATATCGCGTACCGCTTCCATGAATCGATCGTCGTCGGCATTGACGACGATCGTACCGCCCGGCTTCAACGCACGGGCAAGGGACATCTTCTCGCGGAGGACGTCCTCGACGCCGTCGAAAAATTCAACATGCACCGGTACGTCAGCCATGCGCGTGAGTACGACGATATCAGGGTGAAGCCACTTCGCGACTCCTTCTATATCGCCCGGATGATCCGCGCCCACTTCAAGGACGAGCCACTCGGGAAAACCATGTCGGGAGCCGAAAAGCGCTATTAAAAAGCCGTCTTTTATATTCTTGAGCCACCCAGATGCGGACGACCAGGCATTCTCGAGGCCCAGAATAGCGAGCGGCAGACCGATCTCGCTATTAAAGCTCTTCTCGCTCTTCCTTACATTGTCGGCGCCGAGCGAATACGATATGACCGCGGCTACGGCGTCTTTGGTCGACGTCTTCCCCACATTGCCCGTCACCGCGACGACCTTCGGCTTATGGCGCATCAAAGCGATCCTCGCTTCAAGGGTCATGATCGATACGACGATATATTTACAAAGAGATTTCATGTAGCAAGGGCGCGATTATCGGTCAGGCGGTACTTCGTAATAATTGATGAGGAATTTGGCGAGGTCGATGAAGGGCTGAGTCAGGGTGTGGGACGCGTACTCTGCGCCCTTTGGATAGACGGTGAACAGAAAGACGATGAAGCGGGGCTTGTATGCCGGGAAATATCCGAAGAAGGAATGGAGATATCTGTCATCATAATACCCGCGCCCGTCCTCTTTTGCCATCTGGGCCGTACCGGTCTTCGCGGCGACGGTATAGTGCGGGAATTTAACCGTGCCGTTGAGGAGCGCTGTATCGACGACGTTCACGAGCATGCGAGTGATGGTCTCCGACGTCTCGGGCTTCAAGACCTTCTCGGTATTGTCGTCATACGAGAGCTTTTTCACGTCGCCCGACGTCAGGCGTATTTCCTTGACGATATGAGGGTTCGGCAGAAAGCCGCCGTTGCCGAGAGCCGAGAGCGCGCGAACGGTCTCGATAGGCGATATGGCTATTCCCTGCCCGAACGCCGCAGTCACATGCTCGAGATCCCGCGGAGCCTTGAGGTTATCGAGCTTGCCGCGGACTTCGCCCGGCAGGTCTATGCCGGTCTCCTCTCCGAGGCCGTATGCGGTCAGATAATCAGTGACGGCATCGTTCCCGAGCTTTTTCGCTACGAATGCCATACCAACGTTGAGCGATTCGTCGAGAATGCGTTGCATCGGTATGACGCCGCGCGCGCGCCCGTCGAAATTCGATACCTTTGCCCCGTTCACGATGACGAAGCCTGTGTCGTCATAGGTGGTCTGAGGCGTTATGACCCCCGCATCGAGGCCCGCCGCCATGACGAGAGGCTTCACAATAGATCCCATCTCGTATACGCCGTCGACGAGCGGATTCTTGAATACGGCAGGGCTCTTCTCCTTGGAAAAATCATTCGGGTCGAAGGACGGATTGACGGCCATGGCGTATATCTCGCCGGTATAGGGATCCATAACGATGCCTCCGGTCAGGTCCGATTTCCACGTCGAAACGACGCCCGCGAGCTGTTTCTCCAATTCAGTCTGGACGGTCGGCTCTATGGTCGTGACGATCGATCCCTCTCCCGCATCGTCCTGTATGAACGTATCGCGGACGTTCGAGAATATCTCGGCGAAGAAGTTGACATTCGTATCGGCCGCGCCGCGCGAGAGCACGTCGTTATAGGACTTCTCGAGGCCATAGCGGCCCGAGAGCGTCACGCCGTCATCGTTGTATCCGACGAAGCCGAGCACGTTCGCGGCGGTCTTGCCGCCGGGATAATATCGCCAGCGTTCCTTATAATCGCCGAGGCCCGCTATGCCGAGATCTTCGATGCGCTCGGCGGTCTTCTCATCCACGCGTTTGGCTATCTCCGCATACGGGCTGCCGCTCGCAGTCTTCGCGAGAAGCATGCTCTCATCGAACGAAAGGATGCCCGAGAGGCCGTTCACGATATCTTCAGGATGGAGTATCTTCCTTGGCTCGAGCGTCACGGTATAGCCGCTTCCCAGAGTGGCGGCAGACAAGGGCTCGCCCGATTTAGGAGAGAAATATATCGTGCCGCGATCGAAGAGGGCCTGTCCCGTAGACACGTACTGGCGCTCGGCATCGGCCGCGTATTTGTCATGCTTCACGACCTGCACATAATAAAGGCGCGCCGCGATGACGGACGCGCCGAGGACCATCAATACCCCCATGAGCCGTATGCGTGATTGGTTCGGCAGGATGCTCATAGAGGCCGGTCGGGGCTATCGATTAAACGAGAGAGAGCCGCCGTCCGCCTTGGATATATAGACAGGATCGCCCGACGATGCCTTGAAGCCCTGAGCGAGAGCCTCGTCCATGGTGACGGTCGCCTTGGCGGCGAGATACGTCGATTCGAGGCCGGAGACCGAAGACGTGAGAGCCGCGATCGTGGCCTGCGTAGCCCTGGTCGCGACGATATTCGCTATCGTCATGTTTATGAAGCACGCGTACGTGAGGACGAGCGCGATGATGATACCCAAAAGCGCCCATGCGGTGACGGGATGTTCTAGCCTTTCTACTTTTTCCTGTACGTACTGCGTCATGTGTGTGACTGATAACCTTGTAATGACCGCCTACCGCGTATCTGTTTACCGCTTTATGAAAATTCGCAATTTCGCGCTGCGGGAGCGAGGATTCTCCGACATCTCCTTGTCCGTTGGCACGATAGGCTTCTTCGTAGCCTGATCGCCCTTGCCCTGCTTGGCCCATTCCTTCATAGCGACTTTGACGATGCGGTCTTCGAGACTATGGAAAGATATGACGGCGATCCTTCCTTGCGGAGCGAGCGTCTCGAAGGCCTTGGCGAGCCCTGCCTTGAGACTGCTGAGCTCGTCATTCACCGCTATGCGGAGAGCCTGGAAGGTCCTCGTCGACGGATGGATCTTGCCTCGCTTGTAGAGTCCCGGCACTGCGCTATCAATAATGTCGACGAGCCGGTGCGTGGTCTCTATCGGTCCCTCCGCCTCGCGCGACATGACGATAGCCTTCGCTATGCGGCGCGCATATCGTTCTTCGCCGTAGGCATATATCACGTTCGCGATGTCCTCTTCGGCCCAGCCGTTTACGATGTCCCTCGCGGTGAAGGAATCTTTAGACGGCTCCTTCTCCATCGTCATGAGAAGCGGTTCGTCGTTTCTGAACGAGAATCCCCTGCCCGACGAATCGAGATGCGGCGACGAAACGCCGAGGTCGAGAATGATCTTGTCCGCATGGTCCTTGCCCGTCTCTTTCGCGGCTTCCGCCACGAATCGGTCCATGTCGCGGAAATTGCCTTTGAAGAGCCTGAAGGCCGCTTTCGCGCCCTTGAGCTTGGCCTCGGAGCCGGTGAGAGCGTCCTCGTCGCGGTCGATGCCGATCACGAAGACGTTCCGCGCCGCATAGGATGCCGCGACCGCATGGCCCGCTCGGCCCAACGTGCCGTCGACGACTAAGTCGCCTTTTCGTATATCGAGACCTTGTATTGTTTCCTTTAAAAGAACTGACTCGTGCATATGTTCTGTATATGCGCGCGGCGTTTAGAAGACGCCGATCGAACCGAGCTTCTCTGCGAGGGCACCGCTCTTGCCTGCGACGCCCTTCTTCAAGGTCGCCCAGGTCTTCTCATTCCAGATCTCGACGCGGCTATGGACGCCGACGACGGAGACCTTGCCCTTGAGATTCGCCCATTCCTGGAGATAGTCCGGGACGAGGATGCGGCCTATCGAATCGATATCGGCCTCTATCGCGCCGCCGAACATGAATCGGCTGAACGAACGCGTATCGGACTGGCCGATAGACGCTTCGGCGAGCTTTCCCGATATCCTGTCCCACTCCTTCGGCGTGAACACGAAGAGACAATGGTCGAGACCGGGGGTCACCACCACCTTCTTCCCCATCTTTTCCCTGAACCTGACCGGGAGAGAGATGCGGCTCTTATCGTCTATCGAATGCGTGTATTCGCCTATGAGCATTGCTTATCCTCGTCTTTGTTTCTTCGAGACTTTCACCGGCTGACGGAGTCTGAGCCCCTTGATGCGAAACTTCGTGATCACGATTTTCGCTCCCTTGAGCCCGACCGCCGTATGCGACGTTTGAATCATCTTCATCGTCTCGTGGGATTTTTATCGGAGGTAGATCGCCTTCTATTCGATTTACCACTTTTTCCCACTTGATGAATATTTTATAACACTTGCTCCCACAATGATACATGGTTATCCACATTTATGCACGCTTCATTCAGACGCTGTCGCGCCCTTATGCCGCTTCGTTATAGAACGGCTTTGATGATGGGTACGAAGCTCGGTTTCGATTCCCGACGCCGAGAAACGCAAAAGCCGCTCTAGAGCGGCTTTTGTTTTTATTTCTTTTTTTTCTTAAGGATCTTTGACAAGAGGCCGGGCTTTTTCGCCTTCGCAAATTTTTCCGGCTTCGGAGCCTTCTCTCCCTTCTGTTCCGCCTTCGGCTTCACGAGCGGGAACATCTGGGTCTCGCGAAGCGGTTTATCGATGAGAAAAGCGAAGAGCCTCTCTCCGAATCCAAAGCCGCAGGTCGGCGGCATGGCGTGCTCGAGCATCTCGACGAACTCATGATCGGTCATCATAGCCTCCTCGTCGCCGCGCTCGATGAGCTTCTGCTGCTCCTCGAATCGCGCGCCCTGCTCGAGCGGGTCGTTGAGCTCCGAATAGCCGTTGCCTATCTCGCTTCCCGCGATAAGGACCTGGAAGCGCTCAACCGTGCCGGGCTTCTTCTTCGATTCCTTGGACAAGGCCGATACGATCTTCGGATGATTTATGAGGAATGCCGGGCCGGATATCTTCTTACGGCAATATTTCCAGAGTGTGTCTATGAGGCGCTCGCGGGTAGCGCCTTCATATGAGACGCCGAGCTCGCGGAGCTTGGCCGCCATATCTTTCTCCGTCGCGACGAGGACATCGATGCCCGTCGTTCGTTTGACCTCATCGACATAGTCGATCTTTCGCCATTCGTCCGCGAGATCGAACGTATGACCGCGCGTCGTGAATTTCGTCATACCGAACACCTTCTTCGCTATCTCGCGATAGAGCTCTTGAACGAGCTTCATGCCGTCCTCATAGTTCGCATACGCCCAATAGAATTCCATGTTGGTGAATTCCTGGAGATGCTCCGGACTCGACCCTTCGTTCCTATACGCCCTGCCGATCTCGAAGGTCTTGGGAAAGCCCCCGGCCATGAGGCGCTTCTGCCAGAGCTCGCCTATCGATATGCGGAGGAACACATCGACATCGTGATCGTTGTGATGGGTTTTGAAGGGTCGCGCCTCGGCGCCGCCGGTCGTGATCTCGAGGGTCGGCGTCTCGACTTCGAGAAAGCCGTTGTCTTTGAGGAAATTCCTGGTGACGTCCCAGAATGCGGCTTTCTTTATGAAGATATCGCGGAGCTCGGCGCGGGTCGCCATATCGAGATAGCGCTTCCTGAGACGTTCTTCCTCGTCCTCGAGGCCATGCCATTTCTCAGGCAACGGAAGGAGCGATTTGGACGCCATGGTCCAGGCGGTGACGAGGACGCTCTCCTCGCCGCGTTGGGTCGTGAAGCACGTGCCGGTGACGCTTATGAAATCGCCTATATCGGCGGCGTCGGTGAAAAGCTTGAACGCGTCGGGCGAGAGCGTATCCTTCTTGAACACGGCCTGCATCCGGCCCTTGCCGTCATCGAGCACGACGAAAAGGATGGCTCCCTGCCCGCGTATGGCCATGACGCGGCCAGAAAGCGATATCGGCCGATTCGACGCCGCATATTCGGCGAAAGACGCCTTAGCGTCTTTGAGGCACATATCCCGAGGCACCTTCGAAGGATACGGGTCCATGCCCGCCTTCCTCAAAAGCTCGATCTTGCCGAGCCGCGCTTCCCTTATCTCGTCTATCGATGCCATTATGCGATTATTCTACCGCGACGATCTTATACGCCGCAGAGCCCTTCGGGGTCTTTACCGATATGGACTCGCCCTTCCTCTTTCCTATGAGGACGGAGCCGAGCGGAGACTGGTTGGAGATCTTCCCCGCGACGGTATCCACCTCGTCGGAACCGACGATGATGAATTTCTGCTTGCCGGAGGCGCCTGACTTCTCGACGGTGACGACGGATCCCATCGACACGCTGTCGCCGTGCGCCTCGTGGACGATCTCAGCGGTCTTGAGGGTGTTCTCGATGTTCGCGATGCGGTCCTCGATCGTAGCCTGGAGCTCTCGCGCCTCCTGATATTCGGCGTTCTCCGAGAGGTCGCCGAGAGAGCGGGCATATTCGAGGTTCGTGGCGACCTCCTTGCGCTTCACGGTCTTGAGCTCGAGAAGCTCCTTCTCGAGATCCTTGTACTTCTCCTTCGTAAGATATTTGGTGCTGTCGGTCATACTCCTGTGTTATGGCGCTGTCTAATGGCGCGTATCATACCACATTATTTGAGATACTGCGAGTCGTTCTGATGCATCCAATCGACGAGGCCGCGCATGACGTATGTCGCTCCGTATACGTTCGTCGTAGGGCCGTGCTCCATCATGACGACGAATGCGTATTTCGGATCCTCATAGGGGAAGAAACCGGTGACCCACGAATTCACGAAAGCCTTCGATACACCGAGCTGAGCCGTACCGGTCTTTGCCGCGATCTCTATATACGGGACATTGAGGCCGCTCGCGGTGCCTATCTGCGCGCTCTCCCTCATGCCCTCTCGGACGACCTGGAAATGCTCGGGCGCGATCGGCACAGCCCTGCCGTCGATGGGAGTCGAAGTCGCCGCCTTGAGTATCGTCGGATGGATATAGGTGCCATCGTTCGCGATGGTCGCGATGGCCTTCAATTCCTGTATCGGCGTAACCTGGAAGCCATACTGGCCGATCGATGTGAAATACGTATCGCCGATGCGCCACGGATCGCCCGGAAACACCTTGTCCTTCCATGAGGGCGACGGAATAGTGCCGGCAGGGCCGGAGAAGAAGCCGTCCTCGCTCTTTTCGCCGAGACCGAACATGCGGAAATATTTGTTGAGCCTGTCGATGCCGAGGCCGGGCTGATTGCCGAAGCCGCCGCCGACCTCATAGAAATAGACGTCGGAGGATACCGCGATAGCCTTCCTCATATCAACCAGGCCATGAGCCTTCCAGTCCATGAACACCGATTTTATGTCCGGATAATAGGGATTCGGTATGCTGATCGATCCGGTCGACAGGATCTCCTTCTCCGGAGATATGACATTCTCCTCCAGAGCGCCGAGAGCGACGAAGGGCTTTACGATGGAGCCGGGCGCATAGAGGCCGGATATGATGCGGTCAAGGAAGGGCTTTCTCTCGTCGGTGAGATAGTCGGATATGGTCTTTGGATCCGACCCGTCCGACATGATCTGGCTCGAATATTCGGGATAGCTCGTGAGAGCGATGACCTCGCCCGTGCGGATATCCATGATAGCGCCGGCCCCGCCGGTGAAATGGACGCGATCGGCGAGCTCTTTTATGCCTTCATAAAGACGGTGAGAGAGCTCGGAGTCGATCGAGAGCGTCACGTTCTCGCCGTCTTTAGCCGGACGTATGACCGATTCGGACGTGACGTCGCCCACGGCATTGGTCTGGAGGATCTTGAGGCCGTGCTCGCCCTGGAGCGCCGAGTCATATTCCCTCTCCACGCCGGCGATGCCCTGATAATCCTTGCGATAGTAATTGCCCTGCTTGTCCTTGGTCGGATATTTGATATATCCGAGGACATGGCTGAGGCCGGTCTCCTCTATATATGAGCGCACGGCGAAATCGGTATTCGTGCCGTCGAGCGTATTCCATGCGAGCTTCACGCCGTTCCTATCGAAGATCGCTCCGCGGGAGGAATAGACGGTCGTTTCTTCCAAGGCGTTATTCTCGCTCATAAGGGCATATTCTTTGCCGTCTTGAGCCTGAAGGACCCAGGCGCGCCCGAGGAGGACGAAGAGTATGGCGCCGAAGACGACCGAGAGGCCTATGATCGAGGCGACGGAGACAGGGCGCTCGATGCGGCCTTCGAACTGATGCACGTCGAAACCCGGAAGGTTCTCGGAATCGAGGAATATCTCGTCAGGGTCGATCTCTCGCCTGACGACTGATCTCTGGCGGCGAAAATTCATGCGCACATGATATCACGCGCCTTATCGCGGAAGATATCGCGTAATGCAAAACCGCTCGCGAGGAGCGGTTTTGCCGGTCGAGTTGAATCCACCAGTCGATAAATGTTATCGTTACCAGCGAGCTACGAATGTAGCCTCTATCAACGCATTAATCATAGTTCTGAGGTAAACAAAGTCAAATGGTGGACCCAACGGGAATTGAACCCGCCGTCCGCGGCTGGTAAGGCCGAGGCGCTAGACCATCTAGTAGGCCCACGATGCGGCCAACCATTCCGCATCTGATAAGAGAATAAAGAAAACGCCCTTAAGGCGTTGTGAAGAAAATTACATAACAAAAAAAAGCCGCTCAGATAAATCCGAGCGGCTCGTCTAACACATCTCAACCAGTCTTTTCCGAAGTGTGGGACCGCATCACCCTGATCGCGGCGACGGTGCGACCCAACTCAACGGCAAGCTCCTGGTCGGAAGGACGATTCGGAGCATGGATACGGCGAATCTCCTTGGTCGTCCATTCCTGACCCTGATTATCAGCTTCCCCATAGGTAGCCACCGAGCGCGGAATCGTCATGACCGAATTGCTGTTGATCATTTCCAGCAATACATCTGCGCCAACCTTGAGCTTATTGAGCGCATCAGCGACTGATTTTCGCTCAGCGGTATTCATCCGATGAACCTTCATGCGTCGGGGGATCTTTCCGAGGAACTTCGAGAACTGTCCGATGCGCGCCGAGAGTTTCACCGACGTGAGCTCATACGATTGACGGTCAGATCTCTCCGGCTCTTCAAGCTCCTGCTGGACTCGAGTACTGAGATCCGACTGACTCAGATGATGCTTGATCATCGCCCGAGCATGCGAGATCTGGTCCTCGCCTGTGGGAAGCCGGGCGAGGACACGGACGCTTGAAAGCGGGAGGGTCTTCTCGGAGACCATCCTCACCACCTCCTCCGGCATGCTCAGGATCTGGAGACGGGTACGGATGTAGGACTCGGGCCTGCGGATCCCCTTCGCGACTTCAGGCATCGATAATCCGAACTCTTTCATCAAACGAAGGAAGGCTTGAGCCTCTTCGAAAGGATTGAGGTCGGAACGGTGCAGGTTCTCGGCGAGAGCGATGAGGATAAGCTCGACCGCACTACGCTTTTCGATCACATACGCCACGATGTGGCGTTCGCCCCTGAGCTTAGTAGCCTGGAGCCGCCGCGAGCCAATCACGAGCTCATAGAATCCGTCCTCAGTAGCCTGAACGACGATATTCTGCAACTGCCCCTGATCGGCGAGTGATTCGCTCAATTCCTTGAGCTGCTCTTTGTCATAGACGGTGCGAAGCGTCACGATCGATTCCCGTATTTTATCAACGGGTATCGGTCGCATCTGCTCCTGGACCGAACTTAACAGAACTGGACTTCTTTTCATGCATTTCTCCTTCTGATTGCGTGGGTTTTTGATCTTTCGATCGTTGAATTGTATTGTTCGTTAGTCATGCTTCGAAGCCATGCCTTGGTAGACCATACATGGCAATGACGCCTGTATGGTATACCCGCAGCCTCTACGGCCTGACTCCAACATCCGAAATGAGCTATAGCGGCCCCAATAAGGTCGGCGTGATCGATCTGGATAGCTCTATGACTGAGACGCACGCCTCCTTTTTCGAGGAGTTTAATGCGCGTCATTATTCGGACTTTCGTCCACCAATTCCTTTTTGCTTTCGCTATCGTGGAATAATCGAGACCAACAGCAGAGATGGCCTTCGACCAACTACCAAACACGTTCTGAGCTGCGCCGAGAAGATTCGCATGGGATGACCGCAGCACCGAGATGACGCTCAGGTCAAAACCCTTCTCGCTTAAAACAAGAATGGCTTCGACGAGGGTCTGTTCGGTCCAAATCTTCCAAGGTAGAGGGTCGACTGGCGCAAATCCAGCAAGAACGCGGGCTTTCGCCCAACCGCCTCTGCCGAAATGCCGGTTAGCAGCGTGATAGAGACCTGTGTCCTGCTCCGAGACGTCTTGACCCTTGATCGAGAGCCTCTGCTGATGCCTTCTCTTGATTTCCGTAATGATCGTAGCTTTGGACCACGATCTCAGTACGCGTTTCCGCAACTGAGAGTAATCCAGGCCACCGGCTTTGATCGCCTGCGGCCAGCCGCCGAAATATTTTACGGAAGCAGCGTATAGCTTTCTGAACTTAGTCTGAATGTGATTCGAGTTAAGAGGCTGTCCGCGTGAGAATCGCTGTTGTATGACGTCGATTATCTTCTGCCTACTCCATACAGGGCAATCCCTATTAAGGACTCGGATATCGTCATACCGCAGCCCTGCCGCTCTGATAGCCTTTTTCCAGCTACCGAAGTAGGCGCAAGCGGATTGGTATAGCGGCCGACACTTCTTCTGTGCGTGATTGGAATTGAGCTTTTGCCCATTCCGATATCGCTTGAGGATGTGGTCTACCACGATCCCCTTGCTCCATTTTCTGGGCATAGAATTCCTTCGTTTTTGAGGTTGATATTGTGTGTTTTAAAGTGCTTTACTGCGATTTGTAATAATACAAAAATACCAAAAAGTCAACTGCGGAAGTTGGCCCGGTATTACCACGCCAGGCGCGTTCGTATCACAGAAGCAACGCCGAGGACGATGGCGGAATAGAGGGTCGCGACATGGGCGAAGCCGTGGAAGCCGAATCCGGTCCCATAGAAGGCGTCAGCGACCATGGCGAAGAGAATCGCCTCAAAGAAAGCGTCGACGAGAAAACAGCCGGAGAGGACGATGAGAGCGCCTGCCCACCAGGGAAGGTAGAAGAGCGATACGGCGAGCAATATATTGAACGCGATGCGATACATACGAGAGGATATCGACCTAGCGAAGCGTTCGATCCACTTCGACGAAGCGGAGCTGATTCACATTGGCGGGTGACCTGAAGAGCACCGTCTGCACAGAATCGGTCGAGTCGACCATGATCCTCTGCACGACGCCGAAGATATGGTTACGGATCGACGGCATGGTGATGACGGCGCCTTCGGCGAGCTTGGTCTGTGCCGGCAGAGTGAATATGAAATTGCCCCCGCCCCTTCCCGTCGCATCGGTCGCCACAGTCGACGTGCCGACGAGGATAGGAGTCTTTCGACCAGGCACGGAATAGAGAGCGACCTTTGACTGGCTTCCGTACGCCTCGGCTATGTCGCCTACGAGCACGTCACCCTCGGCATAGACCTTGTCGCCCGCGGCGACGCCGTCTTTCGTACCGACGTCGATGACGAGCGTATCGTAGAGGGAGACGGGAGGGCGCACCAATATTACGCCGAGAACGTAATTACCCTTACCCGTCCTGCCGAGCATCGATTTGAAGGTTTCATTCTCGGTCCTCACGTCGTCGAGCATGAGTGCCGCGCGGTCGCGGGCGGCGAGCTCCTCGGTAAGGCGCTTATTCTCCTCTACGAGGCTATATTTAGATTGAACGATCTTTCCCATCGATACGAAGAAGCCGACGGTCGACTGCTCGGCTCTCCAGAAAAGAGAGCCGACCGGGAAGAACACGCTCGGAAAGAACGAGGGAAAGAGATAGGTCAGAGCGAATACGAATACGAGACCCCCGACGACGAATGCCGTCGTCGCTCGTCCCCTGCCCGGTCTTTTACTGCGCTTTAGGTAGGTCATCTTCGTTCGCGATGAGAACGTCCTGATATGCCTCGATATCCTCGAGGATGACGCCGGTGCCGCGGGCGACGGCAGTGAGAGGATCGTCGGCGATATGAACGGGTATCTTCACGTAGTCTTCGATCAGCTTATCGAGTCCGCGGATGAGAGCGCCCCCGCCGACGAGATATATACCCCTGTGCATGACGTCAGCGAGTATCTCCGGCGGCGTGGTCTCGAGCACCTCTTTGACCGAATCGACGAGATTATCAATGGACTGGGAAATGGCGTCGCGGATGTCGGCGTCGGTGAGGACGACTTCGCGCGGAAGACCCGTGACGAGGTCGCGGCCGCGGATAGGAGCCTCGCGCGGCTGGTCCTCCGGGACGACGACGCCGATGGCTATCTTTATCTCCTCGGCGGTCTTCTCGCCGATGAGGATCTTGAATTCGTTTCGTATATAGGAAATGATGTCGTTGTTGAGCCTGTCGCCCGCGATCTTGAGCGATTTCGACCGCACGACGCCTCCGAGAGATATGACGGCTATGTCCGTCGTGCCGCCGCCGATGTCGATCACCATATTGCCTGCAGGGTCATGGATCGGAAGCCTGATGCCGATAGCGGCGGCCATGGGCTGTTCGACGATGTGAACCTCTCGGGCGCCGGCGTTTTTGGTCGCATCGCGGACAGCGCGCGCCTCGACGTTCGTCACGCCCGAGGGAATACCGACGATGACGCGCGGACCGAAGAATTTCTTGGACTCCTTCTGAGCCTTGTTCATGAGATAGACCATCATCTCCTCGGCGACCTCGAAATCCGATATGACGCCGTCGACCAAAGGCCTCACCGCGACGATATGAGCAGGCGTCCTGCCGAGCATGTCTTTCGCCTGGCTGCCGACCGCGACGACGCGACCGGTCTTCTGATTGACGGCGACGACCGAAGGCTCATTTATGACGATGCCTTGGCCTTTTACATAGACGAGCGTATTAGCCGTGCCGAGATCGATGCCGATATCGTGAGAGAGGGCCTTATAGAATTTCTCCATGAATGCAGGCATATAGGTTGTTCGGTTATCTCTGAAGTCTAGCCACAAGCTCCTTTTCCGCAAGGATCTCCGTCTTCCCCGTCGCGCGATGCTTTATCTCGTATCCTCCCGCCGCGATGGTCTTGTCGGAGACGACGATGCGATACGGCATGCCCATGAGATCCGCATCGGCGAATTTCTCGCCCGCGCGGGCGTCGCGGTCATCGTAGAGGGCTTCGACGCCTTTGGACGCGAGAGACGAATAGAGCCTGTCGGCCTCCGCGCGCGCGGCGTTCTTGCCGTCGCCCGCGTCTTTCGAATCGACGACGATGAGATGTGCGACGAACGGAGCGACTGCCTCCGGCCACACGATGCCTTCTTTATCAGAAAGGACTTCGACGATCGTGCCCATGACTCGCGATGGACCGATGCCGTATGAGCCCATGACGACTTTCTGCTTCGCGCCCTTCTCGTCGACGTAGGCCAGGTCGAATGCGTCTGAGAATCGGGTGCCGAGGCTGAATATGTTGCCTACTTCAACGGCTTTCTTTTCGATGAGATCGGAGCGCTTCACGCCGAGATCCCTCAAAGCCTCATCGGTAAGAACCTCTTTGTTGATAGCTATCTTTTTCTTCTCATCTATATATATAAGATCCTCGCCCGCATCCGTGACGGTCTGGAATTCATGAGAATATTTCGAGAACGAGCCGCCCGACGCGAACGTGACGTATGTCCTGTCGCCGAGACCGAGGCGCTCGAATACGCGGACGTATGCGGCTTTGGCCTTCTCATAATAGGCGTCGTGCTCTTTGGCGTCGCGCGAGAACGAATAGAGGTCCTTCATCAAGAATTCGCGGCCGCGCATGATACCGGATTTGGCGCGCTCCTCGTTCCTGAATTTAGTCTGGAACTGATAGACGGAGCGAGGGAGATCGCGATACGAATGGACGTAGTCTTTCATAAGCGCGGTCAGAGGCTCCTCGTGCGTGAAGCCGAGACCCGTTTCGGCGCCGCTCTTCAATTTCGTCTTGAACCAATTGTCGACGACGTCGTCAGACCATCGACCCGTCGTCTCCCAGGTCTTTTTGTCCTGCAGCGCGGTAAGCGCGACCTCCTGTCCGCCGATAGCATTCATCTCTTCGCGGATGATCCGGACGATCTTTTCGAGGACGCGCAGACCGAGAGGCATGAATGCATAGACACCCGCCATCTCTTTGTATACGTATCCGCCGCGGATGAGGAGCTCGGCATTCTTTGCCACTTCGTCCTTCGGGGCTTCCTTTCTGGTTTTAGTGAATAGATGGCTCTGGCGCATGTTGGGTGCGTTAATGGGCAAATAATAGCCTATATTTATAGGGTTTGTAAGTGGGTTGACAAATCCTTACATAAGACGTATTTTGACCGAAGAATATGAACCCTACATCCTCCCCCCTCCCCGAAGCTCGGAAGCGTTCTGCTCTCGATCTTCCTCATCGTCTTTCATTTCGTCCTTTCCTTCGACTGCGCGATCAAGCGCGCGAAGAAGGGCGACTCGAGCGGCGCCGTCTGGTCCGTTTTCCTGGGAATCGCCGGTCTCATCGGAGCCGCGCTGATCGGCGCGAACGCTTATAACTATATCCATGAAGGCGCCGAGCACGAGAACCTCTCCCTCCTTATCATAAGCACACTTTTCGGCGTGTATGCCTATGTCGGGTCAGGACACACGGCCCTCATGAAGAATATCGAAGATCAGGCCAAAGACCGGATGAACGGAGTCCATTGAATCCCGATCGATTCTGCGAAGCCGCGCTACGGAGCGCGGCTTTTTCTTTGCTCTTTATGTACGGAACGCGCTAACGCTAGCCGACGATCTTCGCTATATCCTTATACGTGATGAAGAGCATGAATACGATGAGAAGACCGAAGCCGACGGCGTTCACCGCATTGGCGATCTTCGGCGATATGGGCTTCCTGCGGACAGCTTCGACGATAACGAATATGATCCTGCCTCCGTCGAGAGCCGGAAACGGTATGAGATTGAGGGCCGCGAGGTTGAGCGATATGAATGCGGTGAAGGACATGAGGTATGCGAAGCCGAGTTTCGACGCGTCGCCGACGAGGCGCGCTATTCCCACGGGACCGGAAAGCTGCGATACGTCAGCCTGGCCGAGAAGCGCGTCGCGGATGAGACCGAAGATGCCGGTGAAGATGTTCACGAAGAGCCGACCGGTCAATTTCGCCCCCTCCCAAAATGCGAGATAGAACGGCAGGTCGGCCTTGCCGACGACGTCCATCGAAACGCCGATGGCATATCCTCCGTCGGATGTTCTGTCCGGCGTGACGGTGACGAAATCGCGCGCGCCGAGGCGGTCCACTTCGAACGTGATGGGCTTACCTCCCGATTGCTTGGTTATGGCCTGAATCGTCGCAGGGCTTTCGACGCTCGTCGTGGCGCCGCCCGCGCGATATGCGATGACGTTATCGCCCTCCTTAAGACCGCCTCGAGCGGCTGCGGAATTCGGCAAGGCGTCGAGGATGATGACATGCGCGTCGCGAATGTATTTCGCGTCATGTTCCGATACGCCGCTCGTCATACCTGACATATATGCGACGGAGAACAATACCCACGCAAAGAGGACATTCATGGCGATACCTGCGGCAAGGATGACGCACTGGATCCATCGAGGCTTGGCGACGAAGCTCCGCGGATCGACGACGGACGCGCCGCTCGCCGCAGCGTCGACGCTTTCTTCGTAGTTCTCGCCGAATATCTTCACGAAGCCGCCGAAGGGTATCCAGTTTATGGAATAGAGCGTCTCGCCTTTTTTAAATCCCCATATGCGCGGCGGAAAGCCGAGACCGAATTCGTCGACGCGGACGCCTGCCCTCTTCGCGGCGTAGAAATGCCCGAATTCATGGATAAGCACGAGGACCGCGAGGATTATGAAGAATGTGATTATATACACCTCGATATATCGTTAGACGGCTAGACGCCCGCTAGCTCATGACTTCCTTCTCTTTCTTGTCCATCGCGTCGGCGAGCCTCTTCGATGATTCATCGATCAATTTCTGAGCCTCGGCCTTGAAACGGAACTTCTCATCCTCGCCCATGCCGCCCTCCTTCTCCTTCTTGTCTATATCCGACATGATATCGTCGCGATGTTTCCTCACCTGTATGCGACCCTGCTCGAATTTTTCTTTCGCGAGCTTCACGATGTCCTTCCTACGCTCGCTCGTAAGCTCGGGAAACGATACGCGGATGCCCTTATCGTCGACGGCGACGGAAACGCCGAGATTAGCGACCGTGATCGATTTTTCGATCGCTTTGACGAGGCTTTGGTCCCACGGAGTGATGCGAATGGTGCGCGGATCCTCATTCGCCATGCTCGCGACGCCTGATATCGGCATGTCAGACCCGTACGCTTCGACGCGGACGGAGTCGAGGATCGAAGGATTGGCACGATTGGTTCGTATCTGGCCCAACTCTTTCGAAAGCCATGCCTCCGTAGCGGCGAGATCCGCCTTTAATTTAGAAAAGTTGTATTGCATATGGCGCTACTATATCACACCGCTCCGGATTTTAAGCGAGATCGAGGAGAGCGGCACGTTCGAGTATGAGCTTCAGCGACGAAGACCGATCCTTCAGATATGAGACGAGAGCGAGCAATTCCTTGATCGGCGCCATCATCTTCTCTCTGTGGAGCTCCGCTATGACGGCGTGGAGGAATTCCTCGGCGCGAGCCTTATCTTTCTCTTCTATTAAAGGCGCGACGAAAGCGAGGCGCGACTTCGGCGACATGGGTATGAAATTCTTGGCATCGCGGCGAGCATCGTTCTTTTTCGCGGTCTCATGAACGACGACGACCATGCGCGAACGAAGCGTGGGCAGAAGGATGCGCGCGGACAACGATATGACGAAGAAATGCGTGCCGGGCGTCGGCTCCTCGAACACTTTGAGGAGCGAATTCTGCGCCTCGCTCGTGATAGCGCTCGCGACCAGGATGAATATCTTTCGATCGCCCCTGATCGGCCTCAGAGCCTGCATATCCTGCAATGCGCGGCTCTCGTCGATGCCGAGCGAATCGTATTCGGCGTAATGAACGTCGGGATGGCCCTGTCGGACGATGCCGAATGCCTTGTCGAGAAAGGCCTCGAGCTCGGCGAGAGCCGCGGCGCGGTCCCCTTCTATGAAATATGCGTGATGGAGAGTGTCGACGTCGAACATGAGGAAAGTATATCAAAAGAAAAAGCCGTCCCCTTGCGGGAGACGGCTAGAATACCTCTACATACGGGAGACCGACGGCACGTGTAATGTAACTGAGCCTGTATTGCTTTGCGTCAGACGACGAGACCTTTCGAACGGTCCGCGCTGGGCAAACGTACCAGGCAAGGTTCAGGCCGAAGCCGGTATGCCGACACCTTATCCCTTGCGAGAAAAAAGGTCATCCGGGATTCGCCGATGAAGGATCGTCCCTTGAGACAGCCAGTACCGTGAAGAGAAGTACAGGTAGGAATGGTACACCCTATATCATCCCCGTCAAGGACTAGCGTTTCGCTATGATCGTCCTCTTATATACGTCGAGATGGTCAAGGGCGATACCTGTGCCTTTGGCGACGCAGTAGAGAGCGTCTTCGGCGAGGATGGCTTTTACGCCCGTGCGACGAAATACGAGCTCAGGGAGATTCCTGAGCATCGAAGAGCCGCCCGTCATGATGATGCCGTGGTCAATGATGTCGGCGGCCAATTCAGGCGGCGTCTCTTGGAGCACGTCTTTGATCGCCTTCACCATGTCGCGAAGCTCGCGGCCGATGGCTTTGACGATCTCATTGGTCTTTATCTCCGTCGAGCGAGGAAGGCCGGAAATGAAGTCGCGGCCCTTGATGATCATGGAAAGCTCGTCTTCGAGGGGCACCGCCGAGCCGATATGTATCTTTATGTCCTCGGCCGTCTTGTCGCCGATGGCGAGATTGAAGGTCTTCTTTATATAGTCTGCGATGGCCGCGTCGATCCTATTGCCCGCGCATTTGACGGACGTCGACGCGACGATCCCGCCGAGCGATATCACCGCCACGTCTGTCGTGCCGCCTCCGATATCGACGATCATATGGCCGCGAGCCTCCTGTATAGGAATACCTGCGCCGATAGCGGCGAGGATGGGTTCTTTGACCACATACGCGCTTTTAGCGCCCGCACGTACCGTCGCTTCTACCACGGCGCGGCGTTCGGTCGATGTGATCCCGGCAGGGACCGATACGAGCACCTCGGGCTTCCAGATATTCCATTTACCCAAAGCCTTGTCGATGAAATAACGGAGCATCGCTTCCGTCACGCGATAGTCGGCGATGACGCCGTCTTTCATAGGGCGGTACGCGATGATGGATTCCGGCGTGCGACCGATCATATTCTTGGCATCGTTTCCGACGGCGAGGATCTTATTGTCCTGCTCCGAAACGGCGACGACGGATGGTTCGTTGAGGACGATTCCTTTCCCCGGTACGAATACGAGCGTGTTCGCGGTGCCGAGGTCGATGCCGAGTTTTTTCGCGAGAAGGCCCATGGATGTGGCTCCACTATACGCTTTGTGAGTATTTAATCAACCTTATAGATATTGACTAAAGAGGCGCGCGAGCGTAGAAAAGGGAGAAACCTGCTCATCATGAATTATTCCCTTACCGAACTCATTAACTATCCCACCTGCCTGTCTGAAGAGATCGGCATCTGGGGCCACATAAAAAGCGACAAGGGGGCTCGATTGAAAGAAATGGAGAACTTCCTCGCTGAATATCCGGGTCTTAGGAGATTCATCGATGTGATCGCGGCGCGGATAGGAAACACGGCGACTCTCACGCTTTGGCTCCGCATCCTACTCGCGATGCAGAAAGACCGCCAGAACGGCGTATCGCACACCCTCGAGACGCTCGGGCGCATCCCGAGCGACTTCAATCCCCGCGATATTCGGACCGCCTCCTCCGCTCATCCGAAGCCCATCACGTTCTATCTCGCGGAGATGGATCGCCTCATGCTCAAGGCCGCGTCGGGATGACGCGGCCTTTTCCTGTCTATTCCCTTTTTATATCGGCGCCGAGCTTCGTGAGCCTCTCGGTTATATTCTCGTATCCTCTATCGATCACGTACGCATTATCGACGACGGTCTCGCCTGACGCGACGATGCCCGCGATGACGAATGCCATGCCGGCGCGCAGATCGGGCGCCTTGACCCGTATACCCTTGAGAGGCGTCGCGCCCTCGATAAGGACGCGATGGGTGTCCTGAGGGACGATCCTGGCGCCCATAGAGACGAGATCCTTGGTATAGCCGAGACGGCCTTCATATATAGTCTCGAAGAGGGCGCTCTCGCCTTCCGCCTGCGTGAGGAGAACGCCCATGGGCGCTTGGATATCGGTTGGCAAGCCCGGATATTCGTGCGTGCGGACGTTCACGGCATTGAATCGGTCCGCGCCTTTGACTGTGATCGTATCGGCGCCGAGCGTCACATCGACGCCTGCTGTGCGGAGTATCTCGGTGACGATCTCGACGTGCTCAGGCACGCAGTCTCTTATGGTAAGCGAGGTGCCCGCCATGGCGCCGAGGATCATGAAGCTGGCCGTCTCGATTCTGTCCGGCATCGTCTTATAAACAACGCCTTTAGACGCGAGATTCTTGACGCCCTCTATGACGATAGTCGAGGTGCCCGCGCCTGATATCTTCGCGCCGCAGGAATTGAGGAAATCGGCGAGAGATTTCACCTCGGGCTCCAAGGCGCAGTTCTTAAGGATCGTCCGGCCCTTCGCGAGGGTCGCGGCCATCATCAGGGTCTCGGTACCGGTGTGGCTCTGGACCTTAAAGAAGAATTCCATACCCTTGAGACCCTCTGGCGCCGTCGCCACGTACATATCGCCCTCGGTGCGGATATCTGCGCCCATGCGCCTGAATCCCTCGAGGAAGAGGTCGATAGGCCTGTTGCCGAGCGAGCAGCCGCCCGGATTCGGGAACGACACGCGGCCCATGCGCGAGAGCATCGGGCCGGTGAGCACGATGGACGATCGCATAGCCGTCGCAGGGCCCATAGGGAGATCGGGATCAAGCTTCCTCGGGAGGATTATCTTTCGCTTCCCCGCCGACTTCTCTATCTTCATGCCAACGCCTTCAAGGAGCTCGGCCATGCGATTGACGTCTTCGATCTCAGGGACGTTGGAGAGCTCGACGTGATCGTCGAAGAGCGCGGCCGACGCCATGATCTTGAGAGCGGCGTTCTTGGCACCTGCGACGCGTATCTCGCCAGAAAGGGAGCGTTTACCGCCTTGGCCTATGCCGAGGCCTCGTATCCTGAAGGAATTTTCTGCCATGCGCTTATTCTATACAATATCTTTTAGAGAAAAAAGCCCGCGCGATGAGCGCGGGCTTTGAAGGCCCAAGATTTGGATCACTTGATCCTTTGCAGGACATACGGATGCTCCATATCGTGATGCAGATAGTGTGGCCCGCAATTGCACGGGCGCAGGCTACACCGGTAATGGACGCCAGAATACTTTTCGGCGAGCACTCGATCAATATCGATCTCGAGCAGTGCCGAGATCACCAGCACCCACGAGAAGACGTCGGCAAGCTCATGCGAAACGCTCTTCCGCATAGCGTCCAATTTCAAGTTATGCCGATGGACGTCCAGTAGTTGAGCGCCGCTCGTCTCCCCGATCTCTTCATAGAGACGGCCGATGACGAACTGCATCCCGTTTCTGCGATTGCTCTCGCCGTAGACGGACATCAGATTTGCCGCCCAGTCATTCGCTGACCATGCAAGCTGACCTGCATCAGGAGCAGCCAGAACGATATCCTTTCTTTTCTCGATGTGACAAATGCAAACCGGTTCCCCGCAATACGCGCAACGGCCCGGCGGAAATTTCTCGCGCATCGCATCGATGATAGGAAGATCCTTGAATTCGTCAGCGACCGCGCATGTCCAGCTGAATACACTCGCAAGAGAGCTCTCCAGATGGGGTTTAGAAGATTTCTTTCGGATATGCTTGGCAAAAAGCCTGACGGACTCAAGGAGGAAGAAGAGACGTTGACCTTTCAGGTACATCGCATTACGACGGCCAAAAAGATCCTGCAAATTATCGATTTGTTTTTGAAGGTTCATGGTGGATTTGGAGTTCTGCAAGAACCTTACCTTCAGAATCAAATAAAAGCAAAACAACAAAAACGAACGGCCGCTCTTGCTTAGAACGACGCCTGCGCCACCGCGGCGATAGCGAGGATGCCGAGCGCGTTGAACACGAACGATATGAGGGCGAATTTCGGGCGCGATATTTTAGAAAGTCCCATAAGCGTGAGGCCGAGCTCGTCAGGAAACGGCGATGCAATGACCAGCGCGCCCAAAAGCACGAGCGACCAGCGCGCGAATTTGTATTTGAGGAGATGACGCATATGCCCGGACTTCGAATGGACAATGATATCGGATATATCGTCCGAGACATGCTTCTTGAGAAAACCGAATATGACGAGATCGCCCGCCACGGCGCCCAAGCCGCCGATGACCGCGATAAGATAGGGCGAGTGAGCGGTCGTGAGAGCGCCGAGGACGACCATGGCGGGAACGGTCGTGAATACCGACGTAAAGAAGAGGCCTGCGATGAAGGTCTCGAGGATATAAAAGCCTGAGCCGGCTGAAAGTATCATGCCAAGCGCAGGACTTTTGGCGATAAGGACGGCAACGATGATGGAGAGCGCCACGACAACGGCGTCTTTGATCAATTTTCTGCGGCGGACCTCTCTCATATATATAAGTATACCCGAGACCGGCCCCAGCAGGGTCTCCGCGCATCCCCACACGGCTTTTTGCTATACTCTGGCTGTGCGCCTCATCAAAGCCATTCCCATAGCGCGCGGGATAGGCGCGGACACGCTCTCGTACTGGAGCCCCGCCGACGCCCTGCCTGGCACGATCATCCGCGTCCCCCTCCGGAAACGAACAGTGGGCGCTCTTGTCGTATCGTCGGAGCCGGCTATCGAATCGAGAAGCGAAATCCGGTCGGCGGATTTCGAGATCAAGAAGATAGGCGCGACCGAGGCTCGCGGCGTGGTATCGCCTCAATTTTTTAAAGCGATCGAAGAGAGCGCGCGATACTATGCGGCATCCGTCGGAAGCGCGCTCTTCGAGGCCGTGCCCGCGGCCGTGCTCGCCGACTATGACAAGATCCCCGAGGCGCCGGAATTCAAAAAACGCTCAAAGCCGCGAGAATCCTATATCCTCCAGAAGAGCGAAGACGATCGCTATGGCCACTACAAGAGCCTCATTCGCGAGCGCTTTGCCCGCAAGGAATCCGTATTCATGATGCTCCCCTCGGTCGAGGACATCAAAAACGCCTGCTCATACTTCGAGAAAGGCATCGAGCGATATACTCATACGTTCCATAGCGGCCTCTCCAAGGGCGAATTGCTCAAACGCTGGAAAGCGGCTCTCGACGCCGACCATCCTATCGTCATCGTGGCGACCGGATCATTCCTCTCGATCCCTCGCCCTGACGTCGGCCTCATCATCGTCGAGCACGAGAGTTCGAGGAATTATAAAGCGCGCTCGCGGCCGTTCCTCGATCATCGTTTCCTCGCCGAACGATATGCCCGCGAATGCGGCGCCGACCTTATATTCGGCGACTCGTGCCTGCGCATAGAGACTATATGGCGCGAAGACGAAGGCATGGGAGCCGACCAGCTCGTCGATTACGCGCCTCTGGCCATGCGATCGCTTTCAACGGCCCGCGACACGCTCGTTGATATGAAGAGATACAAAGACCCCGACCATGACGTCCGCGTTATATCGGACGAATTGCTCGAACTCATCAAAAAGGCGCGCGCCGAAAACAGCAGCATATTCATTTTCGCCGCGCGAAAAGGCCTCGCTCCGCAGACGCTGTGCTCAGACTGCGAATCGACCCTGACGTGCGATCGCTGCAGCGCGCCCGTCGTGCTCCACGGCAGCGACGAGAGACGTTTTTTCCTTTGCAATCGCTGCGGCAGGAAGACCGACGCCCATACCCGCTGCAAATCCTGCGGGTCTTGGCGACTACGAACGCTCGGCATAGGCGCTGAGCGCATCGAAGCCGATCTCATGGCGCTTCTCCCCGATTCGAAGATCGTGCGCCTCGATAAAACGTCTGCCCCGACGCCAAAGAAAGCCGCCGACATGGCAGAAAAGTGGTATGCATCGCCCGGCTCTATTATGATCGGCACGGAACTCGCCCTCGGCTATCTCGACCGCCCTATCGATTATTGCGCCGTGGGCACGCTCGACGCGCTGTTCTCCATCCCTGATTTCCGCATCAACGAGAAGATCTTCTCTATAATCCTCAAACTCAGGTCGATAGCGAATAAGCATTTCCTTCTTCAGACCCGTAACGCGGAGGCGCCGGTCCTTTCGCAGGGCGCCAAAGGCAATATCATCGATTTCTATCGCGAGGAGATCGAGTCGAGAAAGCAGTTCTCGTTCCCACCCTTCTCTACCTTCATCAAGATCTCATATTCGGGGAAGAAGGAGGACGTGCTCGAATCCATGGATAAGCTCAAGGTCGCTTTGGCAGGCTGGGAAGTCGACGTATTCCCCGCATTCATAGCGACGATAAGGAACGAATACATGATGCACGCCCTCATCAAGCTCTCGCGTCGGGAATGGCCGCATAGAGACCTTTTGGACCGCTTGAGAAGCCTTCCGCCGTCATACGCCGTGAATGTCGACCCTGAGAGCATTCTGTAGTAGTGTGATGCCATGATAACGATCGTCCAGAAAGAGGATCCTATATTGCGAAAGAAGGCCCCTCCGGTGCCCAAGAGCATGTTCGGTTCCGCCGAGCTAAAGAAGATCCTCCGCGACATGAAGGCGGCCATAGCGAGTCAGGATGACGCCGTTGCGATAGCCGCGCCGCAGATAGGCGTATCGCTCCGCATATTCGTCGTGTCAGGTCGCGTATTGGATATGATCAACGCCGCGGACGATGCAACGGATAACGATGGCTCCGCAAAGAATGATGACGCGGAGCCCGTGAAAAAATCTGACGATGTCGTCTTTATAAATCCGGAGATAGTGAAGCTCTCGAGGACGAAGAAAGACATGGAGGAGGGTTGCCTCTCGGTCCGCTATCTCTACGGCAAAGTATCCCGCGCCGCGAAAGCGACCGTCCGGGCATTCGACGAGAAAGGCAAGGCGTTCCAGATGGGCGGTTCGGGCCTTCTCGCACAGGCGTTTCAGCATGAGACCGATCATCTCGACGGCGTCCTTTTCATAGATTCGGCCGTCGACCTCGAAGATCTGCCTCCTGAGGAAATCGAAACCGCATAAATGGAGAAGAAACCGAACATAGCGTTCTTCGGTACGCCTGACAGGGCCGTCATCGCCCTCGACGCTCTGAAACGCGCGGGCATGATGCCGTCCCTCGTGATCACTCAGCCGGACCGCCCGCAGGGCCGCAAACTGATCCTCACGCCTCCTCCCGCGAAAGTCTGGGCTGAGAAAGAAGGCGTCTCCGTTCTCCAACCTGAAAATCTTGCGGACAAGACATTTAAAAAGACCCTCGTCGACGGAAAGTTCGATTTTTTCGTCGTCGTAGCCTACGGCAAGATCATCAAACAGGATATCCTCGACATGCCGAGGTTCGGCTCCATTAATCTCCATGCGTCTCTCCTGCCCCGTCTTCGCGGCGCAAGCCCCATCGAGACCGCAATCCTCACCGACGAGCGTCCGACCGGCGTCACGATCATACTTATGGATAAATTCATGGATCACGGACCGATCTTGGCACAGGCAGAAGTCGCGACGCCTCATTGGCCTCTCCCTGCGGAAGAACTCGCGCGACTCCTCTGCGAGCGCGGCGGCGAACTTCTCGTCGAATCGATGAAAGGCATCATGACGGGCTCGATAAAGCCTATAGAGCAGGATCATTCCAAAGCGACCTTAGCCAAAAAGATAGCGAAGGAAGACGGCCTCATGGACCTTTCCGCTGATGCGTATAAAAACTTCCTTAAATGGAATGCCTATAAAACCTGGCCCAAGAGCTATATGTTCGTCGGCGCTGAAAAGACCCGCGTGACCATCACCGATGCCGCCTTCGAAGAAGGCCGATTCGTCATAAAAAAGGTCATCCCTGAGGGCAAGAAAGAGATGACGTGGACGGAATTCGAGCGCGGCAATAAATAGTTGCCCATCAAACGTTAGAGTCGTAAGGGACGCGACGCGCTATATGCTGTCTATGTATTCAGCAGTCGCGTCCTCGCGCGCCTGAGCGTTACCCGCGCTATGGAATGCAACAGATACGAAATATGAGAGGCTCCCCAGAAAAAGAAGCGCGACCGCACAGAATGTGATGACCTTCTTATTGAACTGGGAAGCGTTCATGGTTTAATTCTACTGCTTTCCCTTCTTCCAAGGCAAACCCCTGAGCATGTTCTTGACGATGATGCCCGAGCGGCGGACGAAATCGGCTCTTTTCGATTTTCGAGAACGGAGCGATTGGATAAGCTCGTCTTTGGCCGCGGCCAAGGCGACATAGAGATCCTCTTTTTCCGCCTCTGCGCGTAGATCGCCATGGCGCGAATGGAAATTGATCTCGGCGCGGAATATATCGCCCGATCGATGATGATTCGTCGTCTTGCCCACCTCGATATCGGCTATCGCGCTCGTATCATCGGCCTCGACATACGTATCGAGAGAGCGAACGACCTTGTCGACCGCCGCATCGATCGCCGGAGTAAGCCCTATGCCCGTACCCTTGAGAAGTTTCTTGATCATATATGGATGAATTATACAGGAAAAAGCCGGGAGGCGTCTCCCGGCTTTTTCTTTCCGCTCTGACAAAGCGCTTATATACCTGAGTCCTCCCTTCGATATGCGAGATATGCCGATACCGCATATCCTCCAAGACCCGCCACAGCGAGGCCGAGAAGGACCGCCATGACGACGCTCATGGCATTGCCCGAACCCGCCGCCGCTGCGGCATCATCGGACTGGCCGAGGGATGCGATAGCCTGCTCGGCGCTGTTATACGCTATGGCGTCCGACGCGGATATCCCGCTATCGATGTTTCCGTCTCCGTCGAGGGACGCAAGGCGGCTATCGAGGTCTGGATCATATCCTCCGCCGATTCCGGTGAAATCAGACACGGACGCGAGGCTGCCGTCGCTCTGGATGCCGGGCGTTGCGGCAACCGTCGAGAATCGTCTGGATCCGCCCGAACGAGATGCGACTGACGTCCCCGCACCCGATCCGCCGCTCGACGAAGGATTCGCTCCTCCCACGACGGTCCCGCCGATACTGCCTCCGCCCGACGTGCCGCCGGAAGATTGACCGACGCCCACGCTGAGCGTGCCGGTCGCCTCGCTCGCCGCCGCAGGCAGAGCGCCAAGGATCCCGAGGACGAGCGCCAAAGCAAATGGTATGACCGTATTCGCGATGCCGCGCATGTTTGTTTTCATAGGGCTCGTTGATTATCGCTTGCTAATCCCGACGACTATTCCGTCTTCACGCCGTAGTTCGAGGTGTAGGATCCGTTCATCGAGTTAGTAGGAACCTGCATCTCCACCTTGATCTCGACCTGCCTGCCGGGCGTGTTGCTGTCGGCATCGCCGGTAAGCATGAGGGTGTCTGAATAGTCATCGTTGTTTATAATGGCTACCGTCGAAGACGACTGCGCCTGCGGCGAGGATATCCTCATGTTACCGCCCGCATCGATAAGGTCATTGCCGTTCGAATTCACCCAGTGGCCGAATTTCATCGACAGACGAGTCTCGTTCGAAGGTACGGTCATATGGAGGATCCACGACCATCCGTTCTCGTATCCGCCGCCTGCCGTAGCGGTGTCAGACACCGGGTCGATAGAGGTCACCGCGAGCGTCGCGTCTCCGCCGCCCGTCACCGTGCCGTCTACGGATCCGCCGGTATTCGATCCTCCGTTACCGCCGCCGTTCTGAGAATCAGAGTCAATGGCGAGAGTGTTCGAATCGGTGAATGCCGTCACGGTAGATGTAGAGCCTGCCTGATTCTGGAACATACAGCTGAGCGGTATATTGCCCGCCGATCGGTCCGGATCAGACGCGCCTACGGTGTAGACGACCTTGTAGAGACCGCCCGTGAGGTTCTGGAATGACGGGGCGACGTTCGTATCGTTCACCATACATGCTCCGCCGAGGGTGAGATGGGCATCGCTCGTCGAGGCGCTGAAGTAGATGTCCGCAGAATGGCCTGTCGTGAGCGTGCCCGATGAAGGCACGATGCCTGTCGCCGATATGAGCTGGCTATTCATCGGAGGGGTCGTGGTACCTGTGGGTGGAGTGGTAGTACCTGTCGGAGGAGTCGTGGTTCCGTTTCCTCCGCCGTTATCGCCGCCATTCACCATGACAGCGAGGCTGTTCTGGTCGGAGAATGACGACACGGTAGTCGTTCCTCCCGCGCCGTTCTGGAGGAGACAGCTTACCGGTATCGTTCCCGCGGCGCGATCCGTATCGGATGTGGCGACGGTATACGTGACTTTATAGAGCCCGTCCGTCAGATTCTGGAACGAGGACGCCACATCGACGTTATTGACCGTGCATGCTCCGTTCAGCGCGACGGTCGCATCATGCCCGCCGGCAGTGAAGTAGACGTCCGCGGACTGGCCCGACGATATCGTGCCGCTATCAGGGACGACAGAGACGAGCGTGACGAAGGATGACGGAGTAGTCGTGCCGCTTCTTCCATCGCCCGACGCTATGACGCCGTCGTTGTTCGTGTCGATCTTGACGCTATTCGAATCGGTGAAGGCAATGGCCTGCGCCGACGATGACGACGCGTTCGTGAACGAGCAGTTGACCGGTATAGCGCCGGAGTCTCGCTCGGTATCGGACGAGCCGACGGTATAGACAACCTTATATAGGCCATCCGTCAGATTCTGGAACGAGGACGATGCGTCGACGCCGTTCACCATGCACGCGCCGCTCAATGTCGCCGTCGCGTCATGGTCGGACGCCGTGAAATAGACGTCGGCCGATTGCCCTGCGGTCAATATGCCTGATGACGGCACTATGCTGACCTGATCTATCGAGAAGCCGTTATCCGCGTGCGCGACCGAAGCAGAGAGAAGGCTCGTAAAGCCTCCTATCAAAAGAGCCGCTATCGCGATGGCGGAAAAGACCTTCTCCACTATCTTAGGCTTTCCAAGTGCGAAATGATTCATGACTTGTAAATGATTAGGGTTTGGTAAGGGTCCGCAGACAAAAAAGACTCGCGGAGCGAGTCTTTGGGCATGTCCCACCCTGCTGCGGAGGTTAAGGAAGGACTCGGTCTACAAAAGGCGGTTGAAGAGCCTTTCATCGCTAGTACGTCGCGCCTCGACGGGAGTGATTCAAAGCATTACTATGTATCCCATGAAGAAGACCACCTGGGCTATAATCGGGGCTTCGTCGCTCTGCCTTATCGGCGGCACATTGGCAGGGTATGGCTACGGAAGCTCTGTCCCCCGCCCTATCTCGACCCGCATCGTCCGCGAAGACTCGACGAATTACAAATTTATAAATCCGGTCCTCGTATTCGGATTCGGCGACAAGGACAATTTTCCGCAGTACAAGCCGCTCCAAAATAAGATCCGGGCGCTTGTAGACAGAAGCGTCGCCGCCGGCGATGCGACGGGCGTGTCCGTTTTTTTCAAGAACCTCACCGACGAATCGTGGATGGGCGTGAACGAGACCGAGAAATACACGCCTTCCTCCATGCTCAAAGTATCGATCATGATGGCATATCAAAAGATAGAGGAGGTCGATCCGTCGATCATGACGGAAAAGCAGCGTTATATCGCCGCGGAGGACCCCGGCCAGACCTTTAAACCGCGAAACCCCCTTGCGACCGGCTATTACACCAACGAGGAACTGATACGGGCCATGATCGTCGACTCGGACAATGTCGCCGAGAACGTCTTAAGCTCATATATATTGAATAGCAGCAGGCACGACGCATTCGCCCAGATATTCGTAGATCTCCATATGCCGCTCCCTACGGCAACGTCGGGTCCCGATTTCCTGTCTGCTTCCGAGTATTCCCGCCTCTTCCGCGCCCTCTATAACGGCTCGTACCTGTCAAACGAGGTCT
Organism: Minisyncoccota bacterium; assembly: GCA_035545915.1. Taxonomy (GTDB): domain Bacteria; phylum Patescibacteriota; class Minisyncoccia; order Phycocordibacterales; family UBA6065; genus UBA6065. The sequence continues at coordinate 7,418 of DASZXL010000007.1, read as the reverse complement.
CGGAGAAAGATCTCAGCATGCTTTCGGGTACGACCTTCAAGGACGGCATCGTCGCAGGAGTCCCTGCCGATACGACAGTCGCGCACAAATTCGGCGAACATACCACGCTCAACACCTATAGCAAGGCCGTCATCGAGCGACAGCTCCATGACTGCGGCATCGTATATAAACCCGGCGCCCCCTATTTCGTTTGCATCATGACTCGCGGCAAGGACTTCGACCGACTGAAACCCATCATCCAGAACATATCGAGTCTCGTCTACCAGAACAGCTGAAACCTTGAAATACGGGTGATTCGTAGTATCGGTGGCCCTCATTCTTTGAGGATTACCAATAATCAAGCTTATTATGAATCACACTATGAATGTCCGCGTCGCGCGCATGTTGGCGCCCCTCGCGCTCGCGGCCGTCGGAGTCGCCGTGCTTGCGGCGGCGGCGAATGCCCAGACGTATACGACGACCGCCGTATCGGCCGCATCAGGAACGACGACGGGCATACCTTCGTTCGGTTCTTTTCCCGACCTCACCCTCGGGGATACGGGCCCATACGTCTATGATCTCCAGAGCTTCCTCGCGGAGAACGGCTACCTCGCGGTATATCCTACGGGGTACTTCGGCTCGATGACGAAGGCGGCGGTCACCGCGTATCAGAATGCGCATTCGCTCCCTGCCACCGGCTATTTCGGTTCTATGACCAAGGCGACAGTAGCCACATGGATGAATAGCAAGGCATCGACCATGGCCGTCAATACGGGAGTGAGCGCGGCGGTGAATGCCGGCGGCGTACCGACGAACGGATCGTCGGTCAGCGCGTCGATGCTCGCGCCTCTCTACTCGACAGGCTACTGGTACCGAGGCAATTGGTATGGGACGATACCGACGAGCACGCAGGATATCGCGGGCTATTGGAATAACGGCACATGGTATCCGATCAATAACGTACCCGGGATGAGCACGTCGGTCGCTACGGCGAACTCGGGCACAGGCTACTGGTATAACGGCACGTGGTATCCCACCTCCACCGCTAACGTAGGCGGCAACGCCTCGATCGATCAGGGATCGACGACCTCTCTCGGCCAGACGAATTCGAATGCCGGCGTGAATGACGCGATGTATGGTATATCGTATTCGAGGTGGAATCCCTATGGAGGCACCGTCGCGACGACTCCAAATAACATGAGCTGCGGCTACGAGACGTCCAGCACGGGCACCGTATTCATCTGCCGCTAATCCTGAAAGAAAGGCGCGGCTCGAAGGACAGAGCAAAAACGCCGAAAGGCGTTTTTGCTATACTTCAGGCATGAGCTCATCATCGAATGCCATCAAGAAAGCGGTATTCGCGAACGGATGCTTCTGGTGCACCGAGGCTGTCTTTAGGCGTCTCAAGGGCGTATCGGAGGTATCGCCCGGCTACACCGGCGGCACGAAGACCGATCCGACATACGAAGAGGTATCGACCGGTCGGACTGGCCACGCCGAGGCTGTCGAGATCGCATATGATCCCTCGATCATATCGTATGACGATCTCCTCGCCGTATTCTTTAACACCCACGATCCGACGACGCTGAATCGTCAGGGCAGAGACGTGGGCACGCAATACCGATCGGCGATCTTCTATTCAGATGACGAGCAAAAGACCAAGGCGGAGGCATTGATCGCCGAACTGAATTCATCGAAGGCATACGAAAATCCCGTCGTGACCGAGGTCATGCCTCTCGATGCGTTTTATGAGGCCGAGGATTATCATCGCGATTATTACGCGAACAACGCCTCTGCCCCGTATTGCCAGATCGTCATCGCCCCGAAGCTCGAAAAGCTCCAGAAGCGCTTCGAGGGGCTATTAAAATAATAAGCGCGACGAATATATGAACGAAAAAGAATTAAAGCAAAGGCTCTCGCCGGAGGAATATCGAGTCCTCCGCGAGAAAGGCACGGAAGCGCCCTTTAGCGGCTCGCTCCTCCACGAAACGCGCGACGGCATGTATGCCTGCAAGGTCTGCGGCACGCCCCTCTTCCCTTCAACGGCGAAATTCGACAGCGGCACCGGCTGGCCGTCATTCGACGAGGCGCTTCCGGGCGCGGTCAAAGAGATCGCCGATAACAGCCACGGCATGAACCGCACCGAGGTCGTCTGCGCGACCTGCGGATCGCATCTCGGTCATGTATTCGATGACGGGCCTACGCCTACAGGCAAGCGCTATTGCATGAATTCAGTGTGCCTCGATATCAAGCCTTCTTAGCTCGCCTTCCGAGCACGAAGCGTTGCGAAGGGCTGAGCGGCTTATCCTTTCGATGCGGACAGCCCGCCCAGCAGCACGGGCGACGTTTGCCTTCGATGAGCTCCTCGCGGGCTCTCCTTATATGGTCGAGTCTCGTCTCCTCGCTCTTGACCGACTCTACCCAACAGATCCATTCGTTGCGGGCCAGAGGCGTGATATCCTCCCACGCATCGAGCATATTCGGCGTCGAAGCCAGGGCCTTCCGTAGGTCTTCAGGGAGCCTATGAACCGTGCCTGAGGAGATATTCTTTGTGGCCATATCGAAATCGTACCACAATCCGCAAAGGGGCCTTTCTTACTTCTCCAGATCGAGCGTATCGTCTATGCGTATTTCAGCCACGAATTCCGGAACGTGGGAGACGAGGATCATGGCGCCCTCATATTCATCGAGGGCCTTGGCGATCACGGGTATATGCCTGAAATTGATATGATTCGTCGGCTCGTCGAGGATGAGAAGGCCCGGCTTCTGAAGGACGAGGCGCGCGAAGGCCACGAGGCCCTTCTGCCCTTCGGAGAGACTGCCTATGCGCATATCCATCATATCCGCATGGATGAGAAAGCCCGCCGCAGTCGATCGGATATGCGATTCGATATGCGTCGCCGACGCTGAAAGGAGCGATTCGTATACCGTATCGTCAAAATCGAGGGTCGAAAAATCCTGGCGATAATATCCGACGCGCACGCCTTCAGCGATCGACGCTCCCTTATCAGTCCCCGTCGCAAGCGATTCGAGAAGCGTCGATTTGCCGATGCCATTCGGACCGCGGAGCAGAAGATGCTGCTTCCTCTTGAGCCTGATATCGCACGTTCTCTTAACCTCTTTGTGATTTTTGAAGACCTTATAGGATTTGATCTCGATCAGAGGACCGACGATGTCTGGCTGGGACGGGATAGCGAACGGTCTGATGGTCTTATCCTCTTTCCTCACTTCGACGATATCCTCCTCGAGCTCTTCGGCCTTTTCCCTCATGCGCTTGGCGACGAGGCGCATCTGGCCGCCTTTATTCGAGAACATATTGGCCTGATCTTTCTTTGCCTGTATCTCTTTGGCGAGGAGCGCGTTCGCACGATTCTCTTTTTCGATGCGCGCGGTGATGTCCGCGAGCACGTCGAAATAGTCTCCGACGTACTGCTCTATCTTCCGGGTATGGACGTCGAGATACAGGACTCCGTCCGTGAATGAATTGAGGAATTCCGCGTCGTGCGAGATCACAACGACCGTCTTTGCATAGGCCTTAAGGAAGTCCCGGAGATGGGCGATACCGGCCTTGTCGAGATTATTAGTCGGTTCGTCGAGAAGCAGGATGTCCGGATCCTGTATGAGGGCCGAGGCAAGAAGAAGGCGTGCCTGCTGTCCTCCGGAGAAAGACCTGACGATGCGAGCCTTGCCGGCGTCGGTTGCGAGAGGAAAATTCACTACTTCGAGCGCCGCGTCGATGCGCGGATCGATGTCATAGACCTTCTCCGTAAAGCATTTCTCAAAGAATCCCCTCACAGTGAGGTCGAGGTCCGAGCGCGGTATCACCTGCCTCGAAAGCGCCTTGGTGAGGCCGTTCGTCATCGCGATCTTGCCTGATTCAGGCTTGAGTCCGCCCATGATCAATTGAAAGAGCGTCGACTTGCCCGCGCCGTTTTGACCCATGATGGTAACCTTCGAGCCGCGGCGAATGGAAAGGTCGACCTCGTCGAGGATAGGCTTATTGTGGCCGTATTCAAAGGATACGCCGTCGAAACGCAACACTACATCGTTAGATGCCATAGACTCTTTGCTCCTCGGCCTGGACTCGAACCAGGGACCCTCCCGTTAACAGCGGGACGCTCTACCAACTGAGCTACCGAGGAATAATCGCCTCGCGACGAACGAAGGCTATGATAGCAGATTTATGGCCCATAGCAACGTTTTGCCGGCGCTTCCCTGAAGAAATCGCCCTCCTCGAACGTATAACCTATAATGGACATGCCATGGCCGAAGACAATCTGAATCAGACGGAAAAAGGCATGAGCGCCGCCCGGCAGGACGCGGCGCTCGTCCAGAGAGCGCTCGGATCGAGCGAGGAATTCGGCCGTATCATCGAGAAATATCAGGAGCCTCTGCGCCGCTATGTCCGGCGCATCGCGAGGCCGTCCGCCGACGAGCTCGACATGCTCCTCCAAGACATATTCATAAAGGCGTACGAGAACCTCAACGACTTCAATCTCGACCTCCCTTTCTCGTCATGGATATATCGCATCGCCCACAACGAGGCGATCGACCATATAAGAAGGAAACGTCGGACGGGAACGTCCCTCGACGATCCCGCCTATGACGACGAGACCCTGACCATGGCGGATACCATAGCCGCAGACGACGACGTGCTGGCCGAGGTCGATCGGGACTATATCAGGAGAAATATAGCCGCGGTGCTCGACAGGCTCGAGCCGAAGTACCGGTCGGTCCTCGTCCTTAAATTCCTCGAAGACAAAGACTATAACGACATATCAGACATCTTGCGCAAGCCCCCCGGGACGGTGGCGACCCTCATCCACCGGGCCAAAAAGGAATTCAAACGGCTCGCGGAGGAAGGAGGGATGGGACTAGGATCATGAAAGATATGACGCTACAAGAACAAATTCTAAAGAGGATAAAGACAGACAAGGTCAGGCCGACGTCCAGGGCCTATTTCCGCCTGCGCGACTATATCCTCTGGGTCCTCCTCGGCGTATTCGCGGCCGCGCTCTCGCTCGGCTTCGGCATGATCATATTCATGATCTTCGGCACCGATCATACTATATTCGCAAAGCTCGGCCTTTCCTTCTCCGAGCGGCTCCTCTATTCCATCCCTATATTCTGGATCGTGGCGACTATCGTCGTCGCAGTCGCCGCCTATATCAATTTTAGGCGCACCCGAAAAGGCTACCGCGTGAGCGCGCGCCAATTCGCCGTCATAGCGGCGGTCATAGCGGTCGCATTCGGATCGATGCTCTACGCCTTCAACGTCACGCGCTCCGTGAACCGGGCAGCCGCCGAGAACATACCCATATATTCGGCGATAGTCCTCGATACCGAGACATGGTTCGATCCCGAGCACGGCCTTCTGTCCGGATCGGTCAAGGTGAAGGACTCTGACGATAGCTTCACCCTCCGCGATCCGAATTTCGACCTCTGGCAGGTCACGGGCGACGACGTATCAGTCGTGCCCGCGGGATTCAAATTCCGATCCGGAGACCGCATCAAGATCATCGGCAAGAAGACGGGCGACCTCGAGTTCCGCGCCGTCGAGATACGGCCCTTCGAGACGGAGGTCCGGAAGGAGCAGGCTACGACGTCTGCGATCGGTCGCTAGCGTACCGTAACCGATACGTGGATGTCCTGATTCATGCGATCGTAGAACGATAGCGAGCCGGACTCTCGGAAGGCGACGGAGAAGCTGTCGCCTTTTTCTATCTCGCCCGATGCGAGGCGCGCCTCCCTTCTCTGGGTGCGCTCTTCGGCCATATCGTGACGGCTGTCGTCGCCGACGATGAATACGACGCGCTGGCCCGTCTCGACTTCGACAGACGCCGGCTCCGCGCGATCTGCGTACAAGACGACGTCAATATCATGCTCGCCCGACAAGAATGCCGCGGCTGCATCGAATGTGCCCGATCCCATGCTCTGCGATACTGCATAGGTAACCAAGGATATAAGGCTGAACAAAATCCATAAGAGAGCGATCCTAAGACCGCGCGACGTTCCGAGGCTCGAACTTGATCTCGTAGACGGATTCATAATGATGGGGATTCCTCATAATTATAGTTTTCAAAGGTCAAACGGGCCTGTGGAGAACCGCAGCCAACCCTATGAATCGGCCTTATATTCGGTTAGAGTTGGAGGAATGGAGAGCAAAACCCCGTTACAACACAAAAATAGGCTCGATGTCGAGATGCATGCTCGCCGCATAGTCCGCTCCCGATCGGCTGCAGCCGATCTCATAAAGCGCGGAAAGGTATCCGTGAACGGAGCCGTCGCGACGAAACCGAGCCTAGAGGTCTCTCCTTCCGATGCGATCGATATGGCCGGCGGAGCCACGTTCGTGAGCCGCGCCGGCGAGAAACTCGCCCACGCCCTTTCCTCGTTCAAGATCGACGTTGCGGATATGACAGCTTTGGATGTCGGCTCGTCGACGGGGGGATTCACCGATTGCCTTCTCAAGAACGGCGCGAAGAAAGTCGTCGCAATAGACGTCGGCACAGACCAGATGGATGCCTCCCTCCGGTCCGATCCGCGCGTCGAGATTCGCGAAGGCGTCGACATCCGAGACGCATCGCTCGACTCCCCCGCAGATATGGCGACGGTTGATCTCTCGTTCATATCCGTCGAACATGCGCTGCCGAAAGTCTATACCCTGATCAAAAAAGGCGGCCACGTAGTCGTTCTCGTCAAACCGCAATTCGAAGTCGGCAAAGAGATCACCGACAAGCATAAAGGCATCATCACCGACGAGTCAGAAAGAAAGCAGGCTCTCGACCGCGTGATCGCATCGGCAAAGAAGATCGGATTCTCAGTCAAAGGACAGACCGATTCCCCTATCGAGGGCGAGAAAGGCAATCGGGAGTTCTTGCTCTATTTGACTAAGTAGGTAAGACGATTTAGAATCCTCAACTGGTCCTGCTCTTTCTATATCGACGGGAGAGAGGCGCATTCTGAAACACCCAAAAAAGGAGACTGACCGCGTGTCAAAACTAATAAAGAAAGCCCTTATCGCTGTGGGACGCCCCCGCTGCGGAAAGAAAACGCATCTGCAATACCTTGCCGACCAGCTTGAAGCCCCCTACATCGACATGGGCGCGCACTTGCGCGAATTGAAGACAAAACTGAGGCTCGAGGGCACGGAACGCCCTGAACTTGCCCCGCTCGTGAGCACAGGTTATGTGGCGGATGAGTTCATCATGTCGATCTTCCGTACGTGGATCGGACAGGAGCGACGGCTCAAGTCGCCGTTCATCATTCTGGACGGGGTGCCGAGGAATATCGCCCAGGCTCGCCTGGTCCTGCCCTTCCTCAAGCACAACGGAGGCTTCGAGATCCACACCCTGTGGTTCACGACGTCCGCGAAAGCATGCATGGAACGGCCGACGCGGGGAGAGCGCGACGATGATTCTGCGGACAAGATCGTTGCC
>DASZXL010000006.1:0-10748 GCA_035545915.1 Minisyncoccota bacterium | reverse complement strand
GAGAGGACCGAAGTGAACGGACCGCTGGTCTATCTGCTGTCACGCCCGTGGCAACGCAGAGTAGCTATGTCCGGAAGGGATAACCGCTGAAAGCATCTAAGCGGGAAGCCCACTCCAAGATTAGGAATCGTTGAGAGCCCTAGAAGACTACTAGGTTGATAGGCTTTAGGTGTACGCACAGCGATGTGTTGAGCCGAGAAGTACTAATTGCTCGATCTTATTAGGAAATTTGGAAATCACTGACTTTCCTCGATAGTTACCTTTCATATTATTGTCTGTTGCATTCGCGTTAGAAATACAGCGCGATCGAATCCTCTGTTCTGGTGATTCAAGGCGGTGGAACCACCTCTTCCCATTCCGAACAGAGAAGTTAAACGCCGTACTGCCGATGATAGTCCTTCGGGGCCAAAGTAGGTAGTCGCCAGAACAGAGGATTCGATCATGAAAAGGCCGTTCCGAGAGGGGCGGCTTTTTTGTGGAAATAAAGAGCGAAGCGACTATATTTCCATTATCCCCCTGGGGGACTTCGGTCTCTGCTATAATGTCGGGTATCTATGGCATCCTGGTCTGGACGACGCAAATTCGGATACTTCCTCATATTCCTCGCGGGGCTCGTGCTCCTCGTCGGTCTTCCTGCGTTCTTCGTGTTCTATCGCGCGCCGACGTGTTCCGACGGCAGGCAGAACGGCGCCGAGACCGGTATCGATTGCGGAGGCGCATGCGCCAAACTCTGCCCGGCGGACTATGCCGCCCCTCGCATATTGTGGAGCTATTCCGTCCGCATCGTGCCGGGCATATATAATGCGCTCGCATACGTTCAGAATCCGAATCCGTCCGTAGAGGCGAGCGGCCTGCCGTATCTCTTCAAGCTCTATGATGCGCAGGGCCTTCTCATCGTCCAGAAGGCGGGGAGGGCATATATTCCGGCCGGTCAAAAGCTCGCCGTGTTCGAGGCGGGCATCGATACGGGTAAACGCATCGTTGCCCGCACGACATTTGAATTCACCGGCGAGCCTAACTGGAAGAAGGGAGCTCTGCTTTTGAAGCTCCGAGCCCAAAATACGGCTTTGTCCCAAGGCGATTTGCCGCGAGCGGACGTAGACGTCAGGAACGACTCTCTCGATACGTATTCAGGGGTCACGGCCTATATCATCCTTTACGATGCGAACGATAATCGCGTTTCGTTCTCGAAGACGATCCTTGATCCGATAGCGCCGAATGAGAAGCAGACGATACATTTTACGTGGCCGGAGGCGTTTCCCGTTCCGGTGGTGAGAACTGAGGTGCTGTTCGTCGGTTCGGGCAAGTAAGCTGAAACCCCCATGGTCGATATGATCAAAAGCGCCGGAGAGCGCATAGCGAAAGGCGGCATCGACTGGATTATGCTTAGCGCGGCTATCGCACTCGGCCTTTTCGGCCTCGTGACCATGAATTCATTCGTGGGCGACAACTACTATTTTTCGCGTCAGATAATATGGCTCTGCGTAGCCGTAGGAACATTCTTCGGAGCGAGCTTCATCGACTGGTCGTTCCTTCGTCGCACGAACGTGCTCATGACGATCTATTGCGTCATCATAGCCGTGCTCGGCTTTCTCCTCGTCGCCGCCAAAGAGGTTAAGGGCGCTCAGAGCTGGCTCCATTTCGGCACGGTATCGTTCGAGCCTATGGATGCGGCGAAGCTCGCTCTCGTGCTCATCCTCGCCAAATATTTCTCCAAGCGCCATATAGAGATCGCCAATATCCGCCATATCCTCGTATCGGGAGCGTACACATTCGTGCTTTTCGTGCTGGTCGCCCTCCAGCCGGACTTCGGATCGGCTGTCATCATCGGCTGCGTCTGGCTCGGCATGGCGCTTGCATCCGGCATATCCAAAAGGCATCTCGCCATCCTGTTCTCGTGTGCGGCCATAGCGTTCGCTCTCCTCTGGAATTTCGGATTCCAGGAATATCAGAAGCTCCGTATCATGAACTTCGTCCATCCGACCGCCGATGTGCAGGGGACAGGCTACAATGCGCGGCAATCGACTATAGCCGTAGGCTCGGGAGAGATCCTGGGTAAGGGTATCGGTTACGGCACTCAGTCTAAATTGAAATTCCTACCTGAATACCAGACAGACTTCATATTCGCAGCCTTCGCGGAGGAATGGGGATTCATCGGCGTCATCATATTCTTCGCCACCTTCGGGGTATTGATCTGGCGCATCATAGCGAATGCCCGCCGTGGCGCTACTAATTTCGAAATATTCTACGGGCTCGGGCTCTCGGTGCTTTTCATGAGCCACTTCCTCATCAACGTAGGTATGAATATGGGCGTGCTCCCCGTAACAGGCATCACCTTGCCCTTCGTGAGCTATGGCGGATCGCATCTCTTGACGTCGTTTCTCGCTCTCGGCATCCTTCAGTCATACAGGAAATCGATGCGCGCGGTACATCGCGAAGAGACTAAGAACGAGTTCCTCGGAATATAGAGATGTAAAAACCCTAAAACCTCTCTTCGAAAACCACCGGGAGCAAGGGTTTTCTCAAAGAGGTTTTATGGTTTTTATTTCCCTGCATACACAGCGATAGTCTTCTCAACCATTTGAGAAAGGGAGAATTTCTCGGACACCTTGTTGTACAGGCTTTCCCCAAAAGCTTTAGCGCGGACTGGGTCGCTCGCTATAAGTTCGATGCTACGGGCCATATCTTCGGATTTTCGAGTCTGGACGAGGATACCTGAACGCATGTCGTCCACGATCTCTTTGACGCCGCCTACATTCGTGGCGACGACCGGAAGGCCGGCGAATCCTGCCTCGATGACGACGTACGGGAGGCCTTCTTTTATGGAAGAGAGGACGAAACCATCAAACGCTCGGAGATACGACGATGCGTCTTCGATGAAGCCAAGAAGAACGACGCGTCGCGCGAGGTCGAGATCAGCGAGCCTCATCTCGAGCTTCGAGCGCTCCTCGCCTTCGCCTATGATGGCGAGCTTAAATCGCGCGTCGAGCGAGCCGATGGCAGGGAGGAGGTATTCATATCCCTTGTTCTTGTGAAGCTCTCCGATAGCGCCGATGAGGAAGTCGCCTGTAGATATATCGACACCCTTAGCTGTAGCAGCGCGCTCTATATATGCGCGTGCGTCAGTTTTCGTCCGAAGCTCGGGCGGGCGTATGCCGTTATGAACAAGGGACACCTTGTCTCCGACCCAGAAGAGCTTTTTGCCGTCGCTCCAATCGCGTTCCGACACGGTTATGGTCCTGTGAGCGAAGAGCACCGTGAGCCATGAGAAGAATCGTATGATCCAGAGCGATGCGAGGGAACGTTCCTCATTCCATGGCCAGCCATGACAGGTAAATATAATATTCGGCACACCCACGATCCTTGCTACGAAGGCTCCGAGGCCCCCGACCTTGGAGCTGTTCACGTGAACGACATCAGGCTTCTCGGCCCTGAAGAGGGAGACGAGCCTGAAGAGGCTCTTCGCATCGGTGAATACGCTCATATCTCTCTGGAGCGAGTCAATAGAGATCGTGCGGATGCCTGCGGTCGCGAGCTTGTCCGCGAGGAGCCCTGACCCTCCGAATGCGACGACCGGCTCGAATGCGTCGCTGGGGAGGGATGATGCCAGGTCGTATACGTATTTCTGCGCGCCTCCCCAGTTCGATTTGGTTATGACGTAGAGTATCTTTCTCTTCCGATCGGGATGTTCCATAAGGAGGCCTTAATTATAGCTTTTTTAGATATTTCATGCACGGCTTGTAACTCGGGCCGGGCAGTGTAGTATTACATCCTGTATGACTTCCTTTAGCAAGAAGGCTCCCTGGCTCCTTCTTCTCGGAGATGTAGCGGCATTCGCCGTGTCGCTTTGGCTTTCGCTCCTTTTCCGCTATCTCGGAGCCCCGGATAGACTGACGTTCTTTGACCATTTCGCGCCTTTCTCGCTCCTCTTCATCGTCTGGACTCTCGTATTCTTCATATCAGGCCTCTATGACAAGCAGAGCATCATATTCGCTCAGAGGCTCAAGGGTCTTCTCGTTAGGGCACAGATCGTCAATATCCTCGTCGCCGTATCCTTCTTCTATTTCATTCCGTGGTACGGCATTACGCCGAAGACCACGCTCTTTTTCTATCTCCTTATATCGCTCGGCATAATATTGGCATGGAGGACGTACGGATACTTTCTTATCGTACCCAAATCTCGCGAGAGGGCGATCCTTATAGGCGGCGGGGAGATGGGCGATATAGTCAAAGAAGCGGGCGACATCTACAATCTCGATTTTGTCGGTTTCATAGATCCGAGTCGGCACCACAGCGACGTCGCGGCGGAGATCGAGCGGCTCCATCCAACCCTCGTAATAGCCGATCTTCATAGCGACAAGGTCCAAACACTTCTCCCGAGCCTCTATAACCTCATTTTCTCCCAGATACGTTTCATCGATGCGGATAAGATATACGAAGACGTGTTCGATAGGATACCGCTCTCGCTCATCCGTCATCACTGGTTCCTCGAGAATGTGTCGACCGCGCCGAAGGTCGTCTATGACGCTCTAAAGAGGGTCATGGACATATCCATCGCCCTTCTTCTCGGCTCGATGTCCCTCGTCGCGTATCCGTTCATCGGTCTCGCTATAAAGGTCGAGGACTGCGGTCCCATCTTTATATTCCAGAAGAGGATAGGTAAGGACGATCGTATCATCCGTATCGCTAAATTCAGGTCCATGAGCGTCTCCGCCCAGGATGAGACCGGAGCCTCGAAGCCTCAGTCGGTCACGCGCGTGGGGGCATTCATTAGGAAGACCCGCATCGATGAACTGCCTCAGCTCTGGAGTGTCGTCAAAGGCGACCTTTCGCTCATCGGCCCTCGCCCGGAATTGCCTCAATTCGTTAAGACCTATGAATCCGAGATACCCTTCTATAAGATAAGACATCTCATTAAGCCGGGCCTCTCGGGATGGGCTCAGATATACCATAAAACTCCCCCGAAATTCTCTGCGAGTAAAGAAGATACGGCGATGAAGCTCTCGTACGACCTATATTACGTGAAGAACCGCTCGTTTCTTCTCGATCTCATGATCGCTCTCAAGACGCTGAAGGAATTGGTGTCGAGGAAAGGGGTATAGTCGCGAGGGCTTGTAACCCCGCTGATTCTGGGTAGGTTGTATGATAGAAGAACCTTTTAATCCATGAAAAACAAAAAAAATGTCATCGTTACGGGTGGGGCCGGATTTCTCGGTTCTACGCTCGTACCGGAGCTTATCAAGGCGGGTTACAGCGTCCATGTCATCGATAGCCTGGTGAGCGGCAAGCGGGAGTGCGTCCCGGAAGGGGCGACGCTTCACGAGATCGATGTCAGGGACGAGGGTCTCGTCGATCTTTTCAAACGGATCGCCGAGAAAGAAGGTGGGATATACGGGGTATTTCATCTCGCGGCGCTGCCACGGGTACAATTCTCCATCGATCATCCCGCGCAGTCTCACAGCGTCAATGTTGATGGTATGAGGAATGTCCTCGAAGCCTCGCGCCAAGCAGGTGTTCGCAGGTTGGTCTACTCGGCGTCGAGCTCCGCATATGGTGATCAGGACGCGCTTCCTCTCCATGAAGGACTTGTCCCGTCGCCGATGAGCCCTTACGCTCTCCAGAAATACATGGGGGAGCATATGGCCAGGAATTACTCGATTCATTACGGGTTGCCGACGGTCTCGCTCCGCTACTTCAATATCTACGGGCCGAATTTCGACCCGAATGGTCCGTACGCGCAAGCGCTCGGTAGGTTCATCGACATGAAGAAGCAGGGCAAGCCGCTCACGGTCACGGGCGACGGATTGCAGACTCGCGACATCGTGCATGCGCGCGATGTGGCTCGGGCTAATATCCTAGCGCTTGAATCCGATAAGGTCGGTAAGGGAGAGGTCATGAACATCGGTTCTGGCCGAAATCCTCGTATCCTCGATCTGGCCAAGATGATCAGTCCTGATGTCGTCTTCATCGCTCCGCGTGTCGAACCTCGCCATAGCAAGGCTGATATCCGAAAGGCAAAGGAATTGCTTGGCTGGGAGCCCGCCATCACCCTCGAAGAGGGGATCGCTGAGCTCAAGAAGCTTCATGGTATCGAATAATATTCAGGCCGGTTCGCGTAAACGCGAACCGGCCTTTTCTTTGCAAAACTGGCCTGTAAAGGCTAATATAGGCCTCACATTACTCATTTACAGCATTTTCAGGCATTCCCATGTGGAAAAAGCGCATCTCGGCACTCGTTCTCCTCGTCCTCGCATTCGGCGTGGCGCACTTCGCGTATGTGAAGAAGGAGTCTTATAAGCTCGGTCTCGACCTCTCGGGCGGCACTCATCTGGTATTTAACGCCGATACGTCGAGTATTTCGGACGCGGAGATAGGCGACGCCATGCAGTCTCTCGCCGACGTCGTCGAGAAGCGCGTGAACCTATTCGGCGTTTCCGAGCCTATCGTCCAGGTGGAGACGGGCGGCGTCATCGGCCAGACTACCCATCGGCTCATCGTCGAATTGCCGGGCGTCACCGACGTCAAACAGGCGGTCGATCTCATCGGCAAGACGCCGGTCCTCGATTTCCGCCTCGTGAAGCCGGGCGCTGACAAGCTCACCGACGCAGAGAAGGCCAAGGCGACGATCGACGACGTCTTCGTCCAGACCGGCCTCACGGGACGCTATCTTTCCCATGCGAGCCTCGAATTCGACACGACGACCTACGCTCCGCGCATCGCCCTCACCTTCAACGACGAAGGCGCCAAGCTTTTCGGCGACATCACAGGGAAGAACATAGGGAAGGTCCTTGCGATATTCCTCGACGGCCAGCCGATATCGACGCCGGTCATCCAGTCTGAGATCACGTCGGGTAACGCTGTCATCAATGGCTCCTTCACCGTCGATGAGGCAAGGACTCTGGTTCGTGACCTCAACCTCGGCGCGCTTCCTGTGCCTATAGAGCTCGCATCGACCCAGACGGTCGGCGCGACCCTCGGCAAGGGCGCTCTCGACGCATCGATATTCGCGGGCATCGTCGCCTTTATCGCCGTCGCCATTTTCCTCGTCATCTGGTATCGCATACCGGGCATCGTGGCGGCTATAGCTCTCGCCATATATGTCGCGCTTAACCTCGCTCTCTTCAAGCTCATACCGGTGACCCTTACGGCGGCGGGCATCGCTGGCTTCGTGCTCACGCTCGGCATGGCCGTCGACGCTAACATCCTCATCTTCGAACGCATGAAAGAAGAGCTCAGGAAGGGCCTCGACCTTCCGGCGGCTATCAAAGAGGGCTTCCACCGCGCATGGCTTTCGATCCGCGATTCGAACCTCTCGTCCATCATCACGGCTACTATCCTCTATTATTTCGCCTCGACTCCCGTCATCAAGGGCTTTGCATTGGTCTTCGGCCTCGGCGTCGTGGTGTCGATGTTCACCGCCATAACCGCGTCGCGAACGCTCCTTCTCGCCGTCGGCGCGAAAGGGGACAGCAAGCTCGCTCGCTTCTTCTTCAGCTCGGGCATAAGCCACAACTAATATGTTTATCGTACAATACCGAAAATTCTTCTACGTCCTCTCGGCCCTTCTCATCGCAGGATCGGTAGCGGCCCTCTGGGTATGGGGACTTAAGCCCGGCATCGATTTCAAGGGAGGCTCTATCGTCGAGGTTGAATACGCCTCGTCGACGCGTCCTGTCCTTTCGGCGGTTCAAACCGGTCTCGATACGCTCGATCTCGGCGAATACTCCGTTCGCGAGACCGGCTCGACGGGCTTTATCCTCCGCACCGCGGAGCTCACGCCTGATCAGCATACGGCCGTCCTTAGCATCCTTGGCTCTGCGAACGGCGCGAAGCAGACAGATATGTCGGAGAAGCGTTTCGACTCCGTCGGCCCGATACTTGGCGAAGAGGCTCTCCAGAAATCCTGGATATCGGTCCTTCTTGTCCTTCTCGCCATCGTCCTTTTCATCACGTTCGCGTTCAGGGGCGTGTCGAGGCCGGTGAAGTCCTGGAAGTACGGCATCATCGCCATCATCGCCCTGGCCCATGACATCATCATCCCTGCGGGCGTATTCGCTCTCCTCGGTCATACGGCAGGGATCGAGGTCGATACGCTCTTCGTGACCGCGCTCCTCGTCGTCCTCGGCTTCTCGATCCACGACACCATCGTGGTGTTCGATCGCGTGCGCGAGAATCTGAAGCATAACCATGAGGGCAAGCAGAAGAAGCCGTTCGACGTTATCGTCGGCGAATCCATCAATCAGACCTTCGTCCGATCGATCAATACGTCCCTTACGACGCTCATCGCTATCTTCGTGCTCTATATGGTAGGCGCCGAGGCCACGAGGCATTTCTCGCTGGCGCTTCTCGTCGGCATCGCGGCGGGTACGTATTCCTCGATATTCCTCGGATCGCCGCTCCTTGTGACGGTATACGAGTGGCAGGAAGGAAAGAAGGCATAGTCTGGTAAGCTTAGAAGCGCGCTTGAAGGCAGGCGAGCTAGGGACACGTGGCGGAACTGGTATACGCGTACGTCTCAGAAGCGTATCCCGCAAGGGTTGAGGGTTCGAGTCCCTCCGTGTCCACAATAGACAGCATTTGATTTTTATCGCGCTATGAGCGAAAGTAGAGGTATGACGAGGCGTATCGGTCTTGCATTGCTTCTTTTGACGCTTATACCGGCATCGGTCCATGCCGCGTGGTGGAATCCTTTCACCTGGAAGACCCCGGCCGCGCCGGTCGCATCTACGACCGCGCCTGTGGCGACGGGTATATCGGGCTCTCGCGTCGCTCCGACGGTCGAAGAGCTCCAACAGAGGATAGCCGATCTCGAGGTCCAGCTCCGCGATGCGGTCGCCCGCGCCGACCTCGCCGAAGGCAATGCCGCGAAGGCTATCGCGTCTATCGCGGCCCAGTCCAAGCCCGTTGCGGCCCCTGCCGTCGCGAATGCGTCGCTCTCCGATAGCGAAGTCGCCGCAAAGGTAAGGCCGTCTATCGTATTGATCGAGACCGCCACGTCGACGGCGGTCGGCGCCATCATCGATTCGTCAGGCCGCATCGTCACGGACGCGCGCATATGGGTCAAAGACCAGGCCGGTATCACGCCGCTCACCGTTACGCTTTCGACGGGCGTTAAAAAGTCGGCCAAGCTCGTCGGCATCGACGAGATCCGCGGCGTCGCCTTGATCCAGATAACGACCGCCGGCTCCTATCCGTACCTCAAGGCCGTCTACGAATCGGGCCTCTCCGCGGGCGACGCCGCTTATGTCGCGGGCTATGGCGCGCCTATCGTCAAGGCGTCCGTGTATAAAAAGACCGCCGACGGGCTCGAGCTCATTGCCGATGCGAAGCCGCAGGATAACGGCAACGTCATCGTCACCGCCAAGGGCGATGTCGCGGGTATCCCGTCGAAATTCTCGTGCCGCGTGCTCGAAGAGGGGACGCATTGCCTTAAATACACCCTGAACGCATCCGCCATACAGGCGACGATGGCGAAGGTCGCCCTCGGCATGCGTCTCTTCATTCGCAAGGAATACTCCTCGCCGATAGAGCAGGACGTTCGCGGCCAGCTCGACGGCGTATATCAGGGCGTGAAGACGAGCGGCGCCGTCGAATACGCCATCGCCGCCGCGTCGGGTCCGAATAATTTCGATAACTTCAACAGCAAGCTCGGCCAGGACGAGGACGGCAAAATGACCAAGCTCTATCTCCAGAAGATGAAGCAGATCGCCGAGGCGATGGTGTCGGGCGCAGACTTCCTCAAGAACCAGACATATAATCTCCGCACCTTCCTCATCGATCACAGCGCGGCCATAGGCGAGCTGGGCTCATATCAGATCAAGGTGGCGAAGGACATACAAGCCCTCAATTCCGCGAAGCTCGCCGAATACAGCGCGAAGCTCGACCTCCTCACCAAGAAGAAGAACGACTATGACGCCCGCATCGCATCGCAGGCGGGGACGACGCATGACTACCTTATGGAGGAGGGGTCGTTTCTCGAAGGCATGAGCGACTATTTCAGGGCCGAGCAAAAGACGCTTTTGAGCGCCTTTTCAGGAGAATACGTGAGCATATTCTAGGCCGTTCCCAGAGCTTTCCTGAAGCCCTTGACCCTATTTCTGTCCTGTGTATAATAGTCTCTACCTCGTTAAAAACCTGGTTGGTATGCAGAAAGTGCCTCAAAAGCACTTTTTGCTTCGCCGGGCAGGGCGTTTTTCGAGGGTTCGTTGACAATTGAAATAATTGAAAGAGAACGTGCAGTAGAAACTGGTAAAACTTTTTCTATCTGTATGTGCAAGTTCAAGTAAATATTCTTTTAGAACAAGGATTTACGTTCGGAAACAGATTCAGTTTCCGGACACCATAGGATTGTGAGATTCCGCTAGCACGGAATCTCCAGGTCCAAAGTAGCCGACATACTGTTGTCTATTTTGTTCCGTTCGATCTATCAGAGAGCTCTTCGGAGCTGTCTTCGTAGATTTATATCAAGAGTTTGATCCTAGCTCAGGATGAACGCTGGCGGCGTGGATAAGGCATGCAAGTCAAGGGGGCCCGCAAGGGCAACCGGCAGACGAGGTAGTAATAAGTAGGTACGAACCTTCGAGTCGCGAATAGCCCACCGAAAGGTGGGGTAATACGCGATAGTCCCTCCGGGGTAAAGATTTATCGCTCGAAGATCGGCCTGCTCGGTATCAGGTAGTTGGTAGGGTAACGGCCTACCAAGCCAATGACGCCTAGGGGAGCTGAGAGGCTGACCCCCACCGATGGGA
>DASZXL010000005.1:0-2444 GCA_035545915.1 Minisyncoccota bacterium | reverse complement strand
GCGGCGGACCCAACGGGTCCGCCGCGAGATCTCGCCACACGACGCTCAGCGATCGGGCATCGGCTGAGTAGCCTCGACCCTCTCATACAGAGCCTCGTTCGAATAGGTCTGCCGAGAGATCTGTCGCCAATCGCTCGAACGCTCTTCATCCCAGGGACAAACAGAGCGTACCCAGGCAACATGCGGAAGACTATTGCCGTCGGCATACTGATTCGGATTATCCGCTCGGGTGTAATGGATAATCTGGCAGTTGTTGATCCGAACTTTCGGATCGCGCGACAGGCAAAGCTCCCGAAAGCGCTCTTGGGACATGCGTTCGAGCCGCACCTGAAACGCCGACATCACCTCCCCGTGGCAAACGATGATCACGTTCCTCCCGGCGCATTCGCGATGGAGCGTTTCGATCACCCGATCGACTCGCAGGCATAGGTCCGCCATCGACTGGCCGTTCGGCGGAGTCCAGTAGAAAGGGCTCGCCTTACGCCTGCGCAACGTATCGGCATATCGCTTTTCGCGTTCTTCGATCGACATGACCTCCATCTCTCCCCAATCGCGCTCTCGGAGATAGAAGTCGACATACCATTCCGCATCGGGTATATCGAGCAAGGAAGCCGTCTCCATCGCCCGGAGATACTCCGAGACATAGTGCCGATCGAAGACGATCCCGAGCTGTTTGAGATACTTTCCCGCCGACAGCGCTTGTTCGCGCCCCTTTTTTGAAAGCCGCCACGTCGACCCGTGCCGATCCTTAAAAGCCTCGGTGAAGGCGCTATGATCGCCGTGGTGCGAAAGGCCCGACGCGACATTGCCTTCGCTCTGTCCATGACGGACCAAGATCAAGTTTTTGGGCATCCCCATATACCATCCTCCTTTTGCGTTTAGTGTGTATGTCCTGTTTCTCAACAGATATAAGCACAGGGGCTCTTTAACGTCTACTCCTCTGAATTCCTCATCAATACCAGATACACCGCCGGCACTATATAGAGCGTGAGGAACGACGACAGCATCAGACCGAATATGACGGAGCTGCCGAGAGCGCGCCAGAATTCGTCAGAGAGCGTGACCGGCAATATGCCGAATATCGTACAAATGGACGTGATGAATATCGCTTCGAGGCGCGATTTGCCCGCATCGGCGACGGCGTCGGCGAATGCGATACCGCTCTTGAGGTTGAGATGTATCTTGTCGACGAGGATGATCGAGTTTTTAACCACGATACCGAACAGGGCCAAAATACCGATGAGACCGGGCAAACCGAGCGACACATCGAATATAGCCATGCCCCAGAACACGCCGATAAGGGCCAGTGGAATCGGAACCAACACGATGAATGCCTTCCTGAAGGAATTGAACTGGATGACGAGGGTCGACACGATGAGCACCATGGCGATCGCCATAGCGCGGACTATGGATGCGAATGATTCGGCGTTCTGCTCGTTCTCGCCGCCGAACGTGATGCCGTAGCCCTGCGGCATGCGATATCCCGCGGCCTTCTTCTGGAATGCGGCGAGAAGCGCGGGACCGTTCGTCGTAGAATCGGCTCCCGCGGTCAATATAACCGTCCTCTTCTGGTCGATACGGGTGATGGCGTCGACAGCCGGGCGCAATTCGATCGTAGCCACGTCTTTCAGGAATACCGGCTCCTTGCGGGAATTCAATATCTCGAGATTCTGGACAGAGGCGAGATCGGGCAATGCGGACTTGTCGAACGTGGCTTGGAGGCTGATCTCGTCCTCCCCTTTTATTACCTTCATGAGCTCGACGCCCGATACGGCGGTGCGGAGGGCCGAGCCGACCGATGCGGCGGTGAGATAATTCTCTTCGAGAGCCGTCTGATCGAGCTTGAACGTGTATTCAGGGACCGAGTCCTTGAGAGACGTATCGACGTTAACCGCGCCGGGAATCGACGAGACGATCTCCTTGAGGTCGTTCATGATCTTGGTTATGACGGCGAGATCGTCACCCGTTATATGAGCCTCGAAGGCAGCGCCCGCCGGCGGACCGCCCGTCTGGGCCGATACGCTTATCTCTACACCGGGTATATGCGCGTCCTGAAGATCCTTACGGAGAGCGTCAGCGAATTCATATGACGTGAGGCTCCTTTCCTTCTTGTCTTTAAGCGTGAGGGTGATCGACGCGATATTCGCCGACCCTGACGTGCCCATGAAACCTCCGCCGCCCATGCTCGATCGACCGACATCAGTGGAATAGCTCGCTATCTCGGGGTATGCCTGGATCTTCTCCTCGACGGGGCGCACCAGCCTGTCAGTCTCATCCAGGGTCGATCCGACGGCCGCGCGCATGTCTATGTATACATAATCCTGATCAGACTGCGGGAAGAACTCATTCCTCACGATGCCCGTCGCGACGAGCATGAATGAAGCGATGAAAAGAATCGTCACGCCGCCCAATACCCAGCGCCTGCGCTTCTTGTCGAAGACGTA
>DASZXL010000004.1:0-2450 GCA_035545915.1 Minisyncoccota bacterium | reverse complement strand
TCGAGAGCGAGATCAGGCTCCTTAGGGGCCGTAAATCGGACGCGGACGCAGAGGCGAAAGACAAGGACGTCGAATTCGCGTCGCTTTCCGCCACGTACGCCTCGCTCCAAAAGGAGATAGAAAAAGACAAAGATAGCTCGCGCGACGCCGAGAAAGCCATGTTCCGCATCATGGCGGAAGAGAACGAGATCCGCGGGCGACTTTCCGTCATTCGCGTGCGCGAAGACAAGCTTCGCCTCGAAAAAGAGGACTTCAAGCACGAGCTTGGCGAGGGCGCAATGCTCGTTGGCCGCGACATCACGCTCTATGAATCCGACAAGACCGAATATTCGGCCGAAGACCGCCGCGTTCAGGAAGACCGGCGAAAGCAGATAGAGAAGATAAAGGTCCGTCTCGAGGATTCCGGCGGCGTCTCTCCCGACGATGTCATGAAGGAATTCAAGGAGACGTCCGATCGGGACGAATTCCTCGCGCGCGAGATCGTCGACCTCGAAAAATCCGCGGAATCGCTCACCAAGCTCATTGCCGACCTCGAAGAGAAGCTTGATACCCTGTTCTCGGACGGCATAACGAAGATAAACAGGCAATTCAGGGAGTTCTTCGCCCTTATGTTCGGCGGCGGGGAAGCGTCTCTCGCCGTCGTCAAAGAGAAGAAGCGCAGGCGCGGCCCTTCTGCGGATGAGTTGGCCGAGATGAAAGAGGCCGGCATAGAGATCGCGCCTGAGGGGGACGAGGAAGAGAGCGAGCTCGGCGTCGATATCGCGGTCAATCTGCCGAGGAAAAAGATCCGCGGCCTCGAGATGCTTTCCGGCGGCGAGCGCGCTCTTACGTCTATCGCGCTCCTCTTCGCCATATCCCAGGTCAATCCGCCTCCGTTCATCATTCTCGATGAGACCGACGCGGCTCTCGACGAAGCAAACTCTAAAAAATACGGCGATATGGTCGAGAATCTCTCCAAGCATTCTCAGCTTATCGTCATTACCCATAACCGCGAGACCATGTCCCGCGCAGGCGTTATATACGGCGTTACTATGGGCAGGGAAGGCTATTCCAAGCTCCTTTCTATCGCATTTAACGAGGCATTGGCGGTGGCGAAGTAGCCCTTGCTTTTTATAATATATGTGATATAATGGGGTGCAGATTATGAGCACACCGACATTAACCTCACATATACTCAATTGTCTCAAGGCCTCGGAGAAGGAGATCGTCGATGCGGCCCTGGAGCGCGTTCACGATAAAGGGTACAGCGTTAACACGCATGACCTCGAAGGATGCTGGGACCGCGTCTGGAAAGGCGCGGTCCATATCGATGGAATGGGTCTCAGCGCTTACTGGCAGGCCATTAAAGGCATCCATATCGACATCGCCGACGGACGGGACCCATACTCCCTCCTTCGGTCGCTCTTCGGGAAGATTGTTCCGGCCTTCGCGGACGACGCCAAGGAACACGCATTCGAACTCATGGACAAGGGAAATCGCCGCGAGGCGGCATATCTCAATGTCCTCTGGGAGGAAGTCTTCCGGGAGCTCAATGCGAATTGGCCGAAGAACGACGCCTTCTGACGGCTTGTCACGATTGATTCACAGGCTCTCCTCACGGAGAGCCTGTTTTTTTTGGCCGATACCGGCTGAACCTTAGATCAGCTTATAGTCGAGCGTCCTTTTTTCCATGTCGGCGCCCATCACTTTGAATTTGACGCTATCGCCGAGGCTATATTTTTTGCCCGTCTTTTCGCCGACGACGCAATACGCCTTCTCATTGAACGAATAATAGTCGTCGGTCATGTCCTTGAGACGGACCATACCTTCGCATTTAGTCTCTTTGTCCTCGACATAGATGCCCCATTCGGATACGCCCGAGATCGTGCCGTTGAATTCCTGACCGATCCTGTCCATCATGTATTCGACCTGCTTGTATTTGATCGAGGCGCGCTCGGCTTCGGCTGCGCGGACTTCTTTTTCAGAATTGTCCTCGGCGATCTTCTGATATTTGGACATTTCGCCGCGGGCGACCTTGCCGTTCGTCAGTTCGCGATGGAGCAATCGATGGACGATGAGATCGGCATAGCGGCGTATAGGGGACGTGAAGTGCGTATAGTATTCGAATGCCAGACCATAGTGGCCGATGTTCTGGGTCGAATAGACGGCCTTGGCCATCGAACGTACGGCCGCGGTTTTGATGAGCGATTCCTCGGTCTTGCCCTCGACCTGTTTGAAGAGATTCTTGAGGTCTTTGACGGCGACGCCTTTTTTCGTGACAGGGAGGTGATATCCCAAGGCGCGTACGAGGGTCACGAGGTTGTCGAGCTTCTCTATGACCGGTTGGTCATGGATGCGATAGAGGAATGCGCCGCCGGTATTTTCGGAGGCCTGGAACATGCGGAGGGCCACTTCGCGGTTCGAGAGGAGCATATATTCCTCGACCAGCTTATGGGCGTCTTTTCGGGTCT
>DASZXL010000003.1:0-41126 GCA_035545915.1 Minisyncoccota bacterium | reverse complement strand
TGAAGCCTTTCTCCGCGACCATGACGACCCCTGAATTGATCAGGCAGTCGTCTCCGATTACGATCTGTCCGCCCATGGCGCAGAGCGAGGTGAGCTGGCTCCTGAACGAACGGACCGTGCAATTTCTCCCGAAGGAGAGCCGGCCGCCGTCCAGGACAGCCATGCCCGGACGTTCGGTGGGGACGTGTATCCATCCCTCGACTCCCGCCCTTTGAAGGGAGCGGCTGACGAGGTAGCTCTTCAGCTTGAAACGCCAGTAGCCGATCTTCTGGCGGAGGGTCTTCTTCGCAGGCCGATAAGCCGGCGCGTCTTCTGCTCTGACGTGCGCCAGCGCGCTATCGAGTATGGTTTGATTGCTCATTGTAATGAACAGGTTGGATTGGTTGAGATTGAGGGTAGGGTATCTGAGGTCTATTTTCTCATTTTTTAGTTAAAATGTCAAGTGTGGTCCGAAGGCTCTGGGAAGCGCCGCCGCCGAGACCGCCGTGGAACAGGCGTAAGAGCGTTATGGGGTATAATGGGCGTATGAACGAAACGGCTCAGAATGCCCCGGCCATACAGACAGGTACGTGGAATCGCCTCGGTTCTCGGACGTACTGGATGTTCTTGTCCGAGAGGTCGGAATATGCGACAGCCTTTCTCATATTGGCCGTCATATTCACTCTCATGCGCGGCGTCTCCGTCATCCCGGTCCCGATCGTTCCGTATGTGGGCCTCGCGGGCGTCGTATGCTTCGTCATATTCTTTATCGCGCTCGCCGCCGCTTTCCTCCTGAGCGGTCTCGCATATCGGAACTACGAATATTGCATCGATGAGGACGCCTTGAAGATCCGTCAGGGCATCATGAACCAGCAGGAGATAGCCATCCCGTATCGCCAGATCCAGACCGTCGACATCGAAAGGAAGATCGGGGAGAGGCTTATGGGCCTCTCGCGCGTCGTCATACTGACCGCCGCGGAAGACAACGAGCACACCGACTACAATGAATCCGAAGGTACTCTGCCGGCCATGGATCAGAGGCTCGCTTCGGTCTTCCGCGACGAGCTCCTGCGCCGCGCCAACGTTCAGAAAGTCGTGAACGCCTCATAATCAATATCGATCATATGGACATAATCACCGCCGGCATTCTCGGTATCGTCGAAGGGCTCACGGAGTTCCTGCCGGTCTCCTCGACGGGGCATCTCATCATCGTGAATCAGTGGCTCTCGTTCAGCCCCGAATTCACCAAGACGTTCGATGTCGTGATCCAGCTCGGCGCCATACTCGCCGTGCTCATATATTTCAGGTCGAGGCTCAGGCCGCCCTTCGGCATATGGAAGAAGGCGATCGTCGCTGTGATACCGGCGCTCATACTCGGCGCATTGTTCGGCGGCATGATACAGACCGCGCTCTTCAGTCCTGCCGTCGTAGCATGGGCGCTCATCATCGGCGGTATCGTCATACTCGCCGTCGAGAGGAGGCCGAAGCCGCCCGCTATCATAGAGGCCGATTCCGTCTCATATAAAAAAGCCGTCTTTGTCGGCCTCATACAATGCCTCGCCCTCATCCCGGGCACGTCGCGATCGGCGGCGTCGGTCGTGGGCGGGAGGCTCCTCGGCATGTCGCGCGAAGTCGCCGCCGAATTCTCCTTCTTTTTGGCCGTCCCGACCATGCTCGCCGCGTCGGGCTATTCGCTCCTCAAGGGCGGCATGCATATGACGGGGCACGAGGCATTTCTCCTTGCCGTCGGCTTCGTCGTCTCGTTCCTCGTCGCATGGGCCGTCATCGGCGCATTCATGAGATATATAAAGACCCGTGATTTCAGGGTATTCGGCTGGTATCGCATCGCCCTCGGCGTCATTGTGCTTATATTCCTCGCGCGTTAAGCTGTCGGTATGTTCAGCATGTTTTTAGCGCGCGCCTCAGAACTCGATTCATCGCTCATATACTTCATCCAATCGGCGGGCTCGAACTTTCAGGGCGTAGCGAGATTCCTCTCGCACGGCGCCGTATCGAATCTGACGTTCTTTGCCCTCCTCGTCATCGCCCTTCTTTTGATAGAGAAGTGGCGCATATCGTTCGAGGTCGTCATCATCGCTCTCGTGTCGTATGGGGCGCTCTTTCTGCTCAAGCTCCTCTTCCATGTCGACAGGCCCTATATGATCGATCCTTCGGTCATAGCGTACGATAAAGATCTCGGCTTCGGATTGCCGTCTATGCATGCCGCCATGTCGGTCGTCGTGCTCGGCTGGATATCGATACGGCATCCGAAGAGCCCTATCGTCCTCTGGGGCTCGGTGACGCTCATCGTCCTGGTCGGCATATCGCGCGTCTATCTCGGCGTTCATTATCCGTCGCAGGTCCTCGCGGGCTGGATATTCGGCATACTCTTCCTCTATATATTCCGCGTCATCGACAAGCGCCTCTGGTCGCCGTTTCAAAAGAAGCTACAATAAGAGACGCTCGCCGATTTTTATGAAAACGCTCGGAACCCCTCGCACATGGGCGGAAGTCGACTATTCCGCCATAGAAAAGAATGCCGCCACCATGAAGGCGCTTTTGGGAACCCGCTCTCTCATGGCTGTCGTCAAATCGAATGCATACGGACACGGCATGATCCCCTCCGCGCGGGCGGCATTGAAGGGTGGCGCAGAATGGCTTGCCGTCGACGAGCTCTCCGAGGCGTTAGAGCTCCGCACGGCGCGCATCAAGGCGCCTATACTCGTCCTCGGCTATACGCGGCCTGAACTCTACAAGATCGCGGCAGAGAAGGGCGTGGCGATCACTATATCGTCTCTGGAGTCGCTTCAGGCTCTGACCGGCGCGAAATTGCCTAAGACCAAGGCGAATATGCTCCGTATCCATATCAAATTCGATACCGGGCTCCATAGGCAAGGTATATTGGAGACGTATGTCCAGCAGGCCGCGCGTCTTTTGACGGTGAAGGGATTTCCGGCTCTCGTCGAGGGAGTCTATACCCATTTCGCCGCCATGGAAGACCCGATGCGGCGCGAATATTCCGATGCGCAGGCTCGATCGTTCCGCGGCATCGTCGCGCGTTTGAAGGAAAAAGGCCTGAATCCGATCACGCACGCATCCGCATCGTCGGGCATTTTATTCTCCAAGGATTTCCATTTCGATATGGGCCGTGCGGGCATCGCCCTCTACGGCCTCTGGCCTTCGGCCGAGATAAGGAAATGGGCGGAGAGCGTCGGCGGGGAGGCGTTCGTGCCGAAATTGATACCGGCATTGTCGTGGAAGACCGTTGTGTCCGAAGTGAAGCTCATACCGAAGGGCGCCAAAGTCGGATACGATCTCACCTTCGAGGCCAAGCGCCCCTCGCGCATCGCCGTCATCCCTGTGGGGTATTGGCACGGACTGCCGCGCTCGCTCTCGAATAAGGGACAGATCATGGTCCGCGGCGCTCGCGCGGCGGTCATCGGACGCGTATCGATGGACATGACCGTCCTCGACGTGACAGACATACCGAGCGTCCGCGAAGGCGACGAGGCGACCCTCATCGGTCCAGGCATATCGGCTGAATCGGTGGCTGACATGGCCGGGAGCATCAATTACGAGATCGTGACGAGGATAAACCCTCTCATACCCAGGAGAGAGATATGATTCCTTTGAACAGAAATCGTAAGATCGCCCTCTTCGCCGTCGCGGCCTTCTTCGACTTGCTCTCATTCGTGCCGGGTCTCTCTGAGATAACGTCGATCCTCGGCCAGATCGTCATGGGATGCCTGTTCTTCGTATCGGGCATAAACGTATTCCAGGGCAAGCGCTCGGTCGTCTATGTCGTATCGACCCTCGTCGAGGCATTGCCGTTCACGAGCTTCCTCCCCATGTTCCTTATCGAAACGGCAGTGATACTGTCCCGGCCGGGGAAGCGATAGGGCCTTACAGGGCCTAAATTTGCCATTTCTGGGGCCGCATGATACTATCCCTCTACAACTTTTTCCTTATATAAAGCCATGTCACAGGATCAACTCATTATTTTGCGCAACAAGGAGACCGGCGAGGTCTACCATACCCGCAAGAACAAGCGCAAAGTAGAGCGCAAGCTTGAGCTCAAGAAGTATTCCAAGAAACTTCGAAAGCGCGTCGTCTTCAAGGAGGCGAAGAAATAAGAAAAAACCGCCCATCATTGGGCGGTTTCGTTTTGCGATACGCGATCGATCAGGAACCGGTCAACGATCATGCCTCTGCTTGAACACGATCGTCGAGGTGCCGACATCCCGGTGAATCT
This sequence comes from Minisyncoccota bacterium, assembly GCA_035545915.1. Lineage (GTDB taxonomy): Bacteria > Patescibacteriota > Minisyncoccia > Phycocordibacterales > UBA6065 > UBA6065. The sequence goes on along the minus strand of DASZXL010000003.1, from coordinate 36,895 downwards.
GCTTCACCGCGAGCGCGACCCGATTGTTCGCATCGAGCGCGTCCCAGTACGTATCCGCGATATCGTGGATCCTTCCTTTAAGAGGAAGCAGGATTGGAGACCGGCGGAATGCGGGCAAGGGGCCGCCGTCGCTTTCATACGTCCTGACCGAATGACCGAGTCCGGGATGGAATTCCCGGTACTCGTAGTACGAGCGATCGCACGAGTCGCCGAAGCGGGACTTTGCGAGGACGACGATCTCGCTTTGAACGCCGTCCCGGGCGAAACTGATCCGTCCCGTGATCCGGGGCGTGAAGTTCGGGCCGTCGGGCTCATACCGCCAGCCGTTCAGTTTCTGGAGGAGGTTCATCGGAAACGATGTCCATTGGGCGACGGAGCTGGTCTGAGCGCCGTTACTCACGATGAACGTCGTCCCCTGATGATCGCGCTTCGCCTCTTCCATGGCATTGTAGAAGACGAGGGCCGCCTGTTCGGGAGTGACCGTCGCTCCGTCCGACACGCCCTTTTCGACGGCAACGATCGGACGATGGTCCTCCGCGTCGCGGAGGACGAATTTCCGGTTGCGGCTCCCTTCGCTCCGTCCCATGATCCAATAGATCTGGAAGAAGTTATCGGGATTATCGCCCATGCCGATGACGAGGCCGCGGCCCGGGTACGTATTCTTCCCGAGCTCGGCGAGATTGATCTGCGCCTCCTGGTGGAGTAGATTCACTTTTTATATTCCTTTCGTATGTTCTGAGGTTGATGATCTGGTTACAAAGAGACTTCGTGCCGAAAATTACATCATGGAAGGATATCTGTCAAGAGGCGGGCGATGAGGGAATCGAACCCCCGCCAAGGCGTTTGGAGTGCCTCGTTCTACCACTAAACTAATCGCCCTATAGCTCTTTCAAGCCCTGTTTTTATACCACAAACGCGGCTCAATTGGAATTTTCAGGGCGCTTATACGTACTATACTTACGACGCATGGAACCCCTCGCGAATAAGATACGCCCGGAAAGACTGAAGGACTTCGTCGGCCAGGAGGAATTGGTCGGGCCGGCGAAGCCTCTCCGCAAAGCGATCGAAGATCGCCATCTTTTCTCGTTCATACTCTGGGGCCCGCCGGGCGTCGGCAAGACGACCCTGGCTCGCATATATGCCAAGGCTCTCGACGTGCGCTTCTACGAATTGTCTGCGGTTTCCGCGGGGAAGGACGACATCAAAAAGATCGTCGAGGATGCGACGCTCCTCGACCAGAGGCCGAAAGTGCTGTTCCTCGACGAGATCCATCGTTTCAACAAAGCCCAGCAGGATTTTCTCCTGCCCTTCGTCGAGAGCGGACGGCTGACACTTATCGGCGCGACGACGGAGAATCCCTCGTTCGAAGTCATATCCGCATTACTCTCGCGCTGTCGCGTATTCGTGCTTAAAAGCCTGACGGAGGATGATATCAAGGCGATCGTGAAGCGGACGAAGATTAAATTATCCAAGGACGCAGTCGACTGGCTTACATCGCTCGCGAACGGCGACGCGAGGATCGCGCTTACCGCGCTCGATAATGCCCGCGGACTCTATGGCTCGGTCACGCTCGAGAATCTGAAGAAAGCCTTCGAACAGATATTCATCCGCTTCGATAAAAAGGGCGACGAGCATTACGACACCATATCGGCGTTCATCAAATCGATGCGTTCGGGCGATGCCGACGCCGCCCTCTATTATCTCGCCCGTATGATCGAGGGCGGGGAAGATCCGAAATTCATCGCTCGGCGCATGGTCATATTCGCATCCGAAGACATCGGTCTGGCCCAGCCGACGGCGCTCGTCGTCGCGAATGAAGTCTTCCGCGCCGTCGAGACCATCGGCCTTCCCGAGGCGGCCATAAATCTGGCGCATGGCACAGCATATCTGGCGTTGGCCGCTAAAGACCGCTCGTCATACGATGCCTATTTCGAGGCTCTCGCCGATGTGAAGAAGCTCGGCAATCTGCCCATACCTATGAAGATCAGGAATGCCCCGACCAAACTGATGAAAGACCTCGGCTACCACAAGGGCTACAAAAAATACGATGCCGACAGCTATCTACCTGATAGATTGAAGGACAAGAAGTATCTCAAACGAAAGCCTAAGGGCGAGTAGGCACGCTAGCGCGCGAATCGGCGGACGAGAGCGGCGGCTTTTGCGCCAGAACCGATAGGGAGCCAGTGAATGTCTTTGTTCCTCTTGAACCACGTCATCTGGCGCTTGGCGAAATTAGATATGTCCTGTTCGAGGGCGGTGAGCATTGCCTCTTTCGTCGTTTTTTTCCGGAGAAGGAGAGCAAGATGGCGATACTCAAGACCGAAATCATGGAGGCGCTTCCATGAGACGCCCTTTTTGCGGAGGCTTTCGACTTCGCGGAGCATTCTGCTGCCCTCCATGCGTTTCAAAAGACGCGCGTTGATGCGTTTCCGGAGCGTGTCGCGATCGGTTTCAAGTCCGATCCACAGCGTTTCATATCGAGCAGCCTGTTTTGCCGCCGCCTTCAATCGCGGAACCTTGCCCAAAGCGCGGGCGATCTCTATCGCGCGGATGATGCGGACCTTGTTATGCGGGTCCATGTCGCGGGCGCGCCGAGGGTCGAGCTTCGACAGCTCTTTCATAAGCGCTTCCGCCGATTTTTTAGCGAGCTTCGCCCGCAACACCTTGTTCGGAGGCACGGCAGGGAGCTCTTCGCCTGATATGAGGGCGTCTATGTAAAATCCCGTGCCGCCGCAGATGATAGGGAGCTTGCCGCGGGCGACGATGTCCTCGATCGCTTTTGACGCATCGCGTTTGAATTTCTCGACGGTGTAGCGGTCGCCTTTCGGATTCGCGACATCGAGGAGGTGGTGCGGCACGCCTTTCATCTCGCGCTTGGTGATTTTGCCCGCGCCTATATCGAGGCCCTTATATACCTGACGGGAATCGGCCGAAACCACTTCGCCGTCAAAACGCCGCGCTATCGCCACGGCCAGGTCGCTTTTTCCCGTCGCCGTCGCTCCGACGATGGCGATGATCTGAGGCAGGGTCTTCTTCATAAGATTGTGCCGGAGGAGGGACTCGAACCCTCACACCTTTCGATACGCGATTTTGAGTCGCGCGCGTCTGCCATTCCGCCACTCCGGCTCGCATCCCACGTTACAACAAAAAGCCGTCTTTGAAAACGTTCGGCGGCGACGCTTGATTCGGCGACAGCCTCGGCCTATACTCGTCCCAGGATATGAGCACTCCCGCAGAGCTCCAGATAGGGCGGATGTATGACATCCCTCTCTGGACCAAAGACGGGGTCCCGACGGGCAAGACCATGAGGACGAAGATCATCGATATCGTCGTCATAAGCGGTATAAAGCACGTTCGCCACCGGCCTCCGGAAGGGCGCACGCAGGAGATCGTCATCGATTCTTTCTGCAAGAGCCTAGTCGAAGCCCAGGCCATGAAGGACCCTCCCTAGCGGAGCCCGCGCATGTCGCGGGCTCTTTTTCTGTCTGGGGATAGATGATAAAATCAGAAGAACTCAAACCACATGGCATCACAATTCTCCGGCGACTCGATATTCTGGATAGACACTGAAAAGGTACGGCCGAATCCGTATCAGCCAAGGCGCGAATTCGACGAAGGCGCGCTCCGCGCGTTGGCTGAGTCGATCCGTATGTACGGGCTCCTTCAGCCTCTCGTCGTTACGAGAACTGAATTGGTCAAAGAAGACGGCGGCATAAGCGTCGAATACGAACTCATATCAGGCGAGCGCCGATTGCGCGCGTCGAAGCTCCTTGGTCTCCCGCAGGTGCCGGCTATAATCCGCGCCGATTCCGAGAATGCGCGCCTTAAATTAGAGCTTGCCATCATTGAGAACCTCCAGCGCGAGGATCTGAACCCTGTCGAGCGTGCGAGGTCATTCCAGCAACTCGCCGCTGAATTCGGGCTCAAACATATTCAGATCGCCCAGAAGGTGGGCAAGAGCCGCGAATACGTGTCGAACTCGATCAGACTCCTCGCTCTGCGCCAGGACATGCTTGATGCGCTGTCGAATGGCCAGATATCAGAAGGTCATGCGCGACCGCTCCTCATGCTCGGCGATCGACCGGCAGAACAGGATACTCTTTTCAAGGAGATTATATTCAAGCGCCTCACCGTGCGCGAGACGGAACTCATAGCGCGCACCATCGCCGTCGAAAAATCCCGCAAGGCAAAGGTCTCTGCGAATCTCGAGTTCGGCGAATTCGAAAAGAAGCTCTCCGAGGCGCTCCATACTCGCGTCCAGATCGAGCAGAAGCAGAAGGGGGGCAAGATCACCATCGATTTCTTCTCGCCGGACGATATCCGCGCGATATTGAGCATCGTCCAGCCGGCGGGTATGACTGCGGCAGCAGCAGCTTCGGTTTCTGTAGGCACAAGCGCCCCAGCTTCTCCTGTCGCCGTCGCTGATGTTCCCGCCGAGACTCCAGCCACCGCCGTCGCAGCGCCTATCGACGATCGATCAAAGGCCGAAAAGGACGCCGAAGAGAATTCCGAGGACCTGTATTCGCTCAAGAATTTCTCGCTCTAGATAAGTTGTCTTCCAGGAGAGAGGGGTATAGTGTATGCCTATATGCTCTTCCTCTATAAGAAACTCGATGCGCTTTCTGAGGGCGATCCCGCCTTTAAGGCCGCTCTCTACGACATGTATTCGGAGATCGACAGCGCGCTGAACGAAGGAAAGTTCGACGCGGTCGATAAGACCATCGCGGATCTGGATGTCTCTTCGATGAAGTCAGTCACCCTTATCGGCTTTCTGACGGCGACTTTGCCGGCGAGGTACTTTCTTCCTTCTCGGAGCGAGTTGTTCCAGCGCATTGCCGAGGATTTCAAGCGCCGCGCCGCTACGGATCCGAAATACAATGACCCGACGCTCCTGTCGGGCCTCGCATGATTCAAAAGCCGCTCCATGGGGAGCGGCTTTTTTTATTCTTTCTTCTCTTTCTTCACGAATCCGCGGCGCTTCTTTGGCTCCTTCAATATCTCGAGCGCTCGTTCGAGCGTGATCGTATACACGTCGTCGCCGGAAGCCTTTTTGACCGAGCGGAAATCGGCGTCATGGACGATATACGGGCCGAAGCGGCCGATATTCGCCGTGATGGTCTTGGCGGTTTCAGGATGGACGCCGAGGACGCGGGGAAGCGACAGGAAATGCACGGCCTGCGCGAGCGTGACCTCTTCCGGCTTCACTTCCTTCGGTACGGATGCGCGGCGGAGCTTCGGCTTCTTGCGGAAGATCTCGTCGGTCGGCATTTCGACGTACGGGCCGTATTTGCCGGTCTTGAGCGTGATCTCTTTGCCCGTATCGGGATGGACGCCGATCACTTTGTCTTTCGGCATCTCGGTTCCGTCGATGAGAAGCGCGCCGTCGCAGTCAGGATAGCGCGAGCATGACAGGAATTTACCCGCGCGGCCCAGTTTGATGATCATGGCCGCGCCGCATTTCGGGCATTTGATCTTCGGATCGGCGTCGCCGAGGTTCGTCGCCTTGTCGAGCTTCTCCTTGGCCTTCACTTCTTTCGAGAATGGTTTATAGAAATCGGAGAGAGTCTTTTCGTATTGGGCGGATCCTTCTGCGATCTTGTCGAGCTTGTCTTCCATCTCCGCCGTGAACGTGTCGCTTATGTACTGGCCGAAATTGTCCTCGAGGAAGGTTGATACGACCTCGCCCGTATCGGTAGGACGGAGGTTTCTGTTCTCTTTGATCACGTATTCGCGATCCTCAAGCGTTTTTATGATAGACGCATAGGTCGAGGGTCGGCCGATGCCGCGCTTTTCGAGCTCTTTGACGAGGCCTGCCTCTGAATATCGCGACGGAGGCTCGGTGAACTTCTGAAGCGACGATATATCGACGAGTTCGAGCGATTCTTCCGCAGATACCTTCGGTAATTCCACATCATCGCCCTGCGCTTCCGGATCGGCCTCGAGCCAGCCTTTATATATAGTGCGCGAGCCGTTGGCGCTGAAGTCAGGGATGGCGTTCTTCGCGTCCTTCATCGCGACGTTGGCGACGATCTTTGTCCTCATGACGCGCGCATCTTTCATCTGCGATGCGACGGTGCGCGCCCAAATGAGCGTATAGAGCCTCTTCTCCTCGTCGGTCGATCCTGCGCTGCGTTTGCCCGCATCCGTAGGTCGGACAGCCTCGTGGGCTTCCTGCGCATTCTTCGATTTCGTGGCGAATACACGAACCTCGGTGTAATCCTTGCCGAAGGTTCGTTCGATCATGCCCGCGATCTGGCCGACAGCCTGTTTCGACAGGGTCGTCGAGTCGGTTCGCATGTAGGTTATATGGCCGGCTTCATAGAGCTTCTGCGCTATGCGCATAGTGCGCGACGGCGAGAAGCCGAGGCGCGTCGACGCGGCCTGCTGGAGGGTCGACGTGGTGAACGGCGCGCGCGGGGATCGCTTCGCCTCGGTCTCTTCGACAGCCACGACCTTCCACGGCTCTTTTTTGCCCGTCGCTACGATGCGCTCAGCTTCCTTCTGTGCGCGCGGCTCCTCGGAGCAGATAAGCGAAAGCGCAGCCTTCTTTGGCGTCTTAGTCTCTGCTGTTATGACGAAATATTCCTCAGGTTTGAATGCTTTTATCTCGCGCTCGCGCTCGACGATGATGCGGAGGGCGGGGGATTGGACGCGGCCGGCTGAGAGGCCGTAGCGCACCTTTTTCCATATGACGCCCGATAGGTCGTATCCGACGAGCCTGTCGAGGACGCGGCGGGCCTCCTGGGCTCGGCGGAGGCTCTCGTCTATGTGGCGCGGCGACTTGAGCGCCTCGACGATGGCGTCTTTGGTGATCTCGTGGAATACGACGCGCTTGACCGGCTTCTTGCCGAAGTCGACGGCCTCGGAGATATGCCAGGCGATGGCCTCGCCTTCGCGGTCGGGGTCGGTCGCGAGGAGAATCTCGTTCGATCCTTTGGCGAGGCGTTCGATGTCGGCGAGTACTTTGTCCTTGCCCGCGGAGACCTCGTAGTGAGGCGTGAAGTGATCCATATCGATCGCCTTTTTATTCGATTTCGGGAGGTCGCGCACGTGGCCGACGGACGCCACGACGCTATAGTCTTCGCCGAGATATTTCCCGATCGTCTTCGCTTTGGCCGGAGACTCGACTATGAGGAGTTTGTGATTTTTTCCGGGCATGTATTGAGCAAAGTATTACACGAACCGAAAAAATATAGCAAACCGAGCTGAATATGATATGAGCGTAAACGGGCTTATGAAAGAAAAAGCCGCACTCGGTGGAGTGCGGCTCGTAAGGATCCTGAGCGTTCAGTTGAAGGCGTTCCTCGCTTTCGGCATGCCGGCCGGGAATCGCAGCTTCAGGCTGTATTCCCGGCTGTTGGCTTCCGTCTTGTCGATGCAGGCATAGCAGTCGGTCGGCGCTAAAGGAAGCGATGACACATTCGAGAGCTCGTGAGGCAGATGCTGGTGAGTGGCGAGCGTCAGCACGTCTCTGCCGTTGAGCGTCGAGACGAAGAGCGCGTCCGGCAGGGGAACTTGCTTGCACCTTACCATGTCGGATTCCCACGCGGGAGCGAGATCGATCTCGCTCATGCTTGCGAACAGATCCCTCGCGGAAGCGATGCGAACCTTGGGCTGGACGACGTACATGGTGATGCCGTCGATCTCGCGCTTGGCGACAAGCTTGAGCATCGAGCGGCGCCCGAAACGGCTAAAGAAATTCTGCCAGAGCCAGACGACGAAAGCAGAAACAGATATTCCTGCGATGATGAGGATAGATAGGATGAGAATGAACTTCATGAGATAAGGAATTCCGTATCATTATGCCCGAAATATTCATTTTGTCAATATCTCTAGACGAGTCTCAAGAGGCCTGATTCTTCGCATATGACGTTCTTGAGTTCGAGCCTCGAGAGGAGGGAATTCGTCGTCTGGGCGTCGAATCGGACGGCGGCGAGGAGCGCGTCCCTGGTTTTCGGCTCGAAGAGCGCGGCGACGATGTGACGCTCCTCTGTCGACAGATCTTTGTAGTCGGGTTTCGCGCGCGGCGCATCCGAAAGTCTCAGCGCCTCGAGAAGGGCCTCTTGCGATATGATCGGTATCGCGCCGTCCTTCATATATAGGTGCGGCCCGACGCTCTTCTTAGAGAGAATAGAGCCCGGCACGACGAGGAGATCCCGATTGAAGCCCACGGCATGCTCGGCGGTGATCGTCGTGCCCGAATCTTCCTCTGCTTCGATGACGAGGGTTGCGTGCGCCATTCCCGCCATGATGCGATTCCTGTAGGGGAAGGTCCAGTTATTGCCCATGACCGTCTCTTCGAAGGGCGAGAGCAGGCATCCTCCCGCAGAGAGTATCCGTCGCGCCAAGCCGACGTGATTCGCCGGATAGATCATGTCCTCGGCGAGCCCCGATCCAGGCACTGCTATCGTTTTGAGCCCGTTTTTCATCGCGGCCTCGTGCGCGATGGAGTCGATGCCGTATGCGAGGCCCGATATGATGACGACCGGCAATCCCCGCAGGCCGGCGATGAGATGTTCGCATACAGATTTCCCGTAATCGGTATATCGTCGCGAACCGACGACGGTAAGGAATATGTGATCGTCCGAGGGGAGTTCGCCGCGGACATACAGGCATTCCGGCACATTCGACGCGCCGGCGAGCGCCATTCGAAGGAGGAATGGATAACTTTCGGGAGGTATCGGGCGTATGTCGTTTTCAATGGAATTCATCGCTGAATCAGTGTAGGATAGTGGGATAAAGAAAAAGTTAAGAGATGCTGGATATCAAATTCATCCGAGAGAATAAGGATCTCGTCAAAGCCGGTGCCGAGAAAAAGCGCGTCAGGATCGACATCGACGCCCTTTTGGCGCTCGACGACCAGAGGCGCGAGCTCATGGCATCCATAGAAACCAAGCGCGCCGAGCAGAACGCCGTATCGGCGAAGGTCCCGTCCGCGTCCCCTGACATGAAAGCGACGCTTCTCGAGGCGATGAAGAAGCTCAAGGCCGACATGACCAAGGAAGAAGAGACCCTGAAGAAGGTCATGGTCGACTGGCAGGGTTTTATGCTTCGCGTGCCGAATATTCCCGACGTCTCGGTGCCTGAAGGCGAGACCGACGCGGATAATAAAGAGGTGAAGGTCTGGGGCGACAAGACGGCATTCTCGTTTCCGGCCAAAGACCACGTCGAGATCATGACCGCCCTCGGCATGGTCGATTTCGAGCGCGGCGCCAAAGTCCACGGCTTCCGCGGATATTTTTTGACGGGCGAGGGCGCGCGCCTCTCGTTCGCGATCTGGAACTACGCGATGGAATTCTTCGGCAAGCGCGGCTTCACCCCGATCATCCCTCCGACCATCGTGCGAAAGGAGAATCTGTACGGCACGGCGCATCTGCCGGGCGACGTCGAAGACTATTATATGACGCAGGACGGCGACGCGCTCGCGGGAACCGCGGAGGTTCCGGTCATGGCCTATCATTCCGGCGAGACCTTGGATGCGAAGGATTTTCCCATCAAATATCTGGGCTTTTCTCCGTGCTATCGCCGCGAAGCCGGTAGCCATTCCAAAGACGTGAAGGGCCTCATCCGCGTCCATGAATTCTATAAATTGGAGCAGGTCGTTCTCTGCGAGGCGTCGCATGAGACGTCAGTCGCGCTTCACGAGGAGCTCAACAGGAATACGGAGGAATTCATCGAATCTCTGGGCATTCCATATCACACGGTCCTCAATTGCGGCGGCGATCTCGGTCTGGGCCAGGTCAAAAAATACGATATCGAGCTTTGGGTCCCGAAGGAAGGCAAGTATCGGGAGATATCCTCCGCATCTTATTTCCATGATTTCCAGACGAGGCGGTTCAATATCCGCTACCGAAACGCCGAGAGCAAGCTCCAGTACGCCCATTCGCTCAACTGCACCGCCATACCGACGCCGCGCATCCTTGTCTCGCTTGTCGAGAACAACCAGCGGGCTGACGGATCGGTGAAAGTTCCTGCCGTACTCCAGAAATATCTCGGCACTGACGTCATATCTAAGAAGGCGGTTTAAGAGAGACATGCGCGACGTCCTCAAGACACGCCAAGGGAAGCTCGCCGCCCGCCGCCGCAAGCGCGCCGCCTTCCTCCTGCTCTTTTTCCTGGCGGCGGCGGGCATAACCTTCTCCGTTCTCTCGTTCGTGTCCCAGCTCGATTCTCTCTCGATACAGAGCGTCGCCGTGCGCGGCAACGTCCGCATTCCGACCGAGGCCATAGAGAATATCGTCCTTGAAAAATTGACCGGAAACGATATCAGTTTCTTCTCGCGCAGGAATATCTATCTCTATCCCAAGGGCCCCATCGTCCAGGCCGTCGCTCTTCTGCCCGCCGTCGCATCTGTCGAGGCGAGCCGCGACGGAGGAACGCTCGTCATATCCGTTCATGAGCGCGAAGAGGCCGCTCTTTGGTGCGCGGGGCTCACGCAGGATACGGGCTGTTTCTCTATGGATGCCGAGGGCTATATATTCGCCGAACAGCCGCGCGAGGATCCGAAGCTCTTCAGATATCGCGGCCTCATATATGATATGCCTATCGGCAAGCGCCTGCTTCCGACGGACCAGTTCCGTAACATCGGCTTTTTCATGAACGAGCTCGCCGGCCTCTCCGTCGAGCCGCGCGAGGCTATTCTCTCGGGCACCTCGACCCTTATATATATGACGATATCGCTCGAAGGCGGCGGTAAGCTCATCGTCAATTCGGAAGACGACCTTTCAACCGTGCTCTCGAACGTTGCCGCGGTCATATCGAACAAAGCCGTCGCGCCGTCCCTTTCCGTATTCCTCGCCAGCCTCGATTATATGAAGCTCGATATCGGCAATAAGATTGTGTACAAGCTCAAGTCGCGATAGAGTCCTTCGAATGAAGAATTTCTGGAACGATATCAAAAAGCCCTTCTTCGTCCTCGCGCCTATGGCGGATGTGACGGACTGCGCCTTCAGGCGTATTATCGCGAAATACGGGCATCCGGACGTGTTCTGGACTGAATTCGTTTCAGCGGACGGTCTCGCATCGCCAGGAAGATCGGCCTTGCTCAAGGATCTCGAATTCACCGAGGCCGAGCGGCCGATCGTCGCCCAGATCTTTACGTCGAAGCCTGAAACGATGCGCGCCGCCGCGGCTCTCTGCCAGGAGCTCGGTTTCGACGGCATCGACATCAATATGGGCTGTCCCGATCGATCGATCGAAAAGCAGGGCGCGGGAGCGGCGATGATAAAGAATCCCGCCGCCGCGCGCGCCGTCATTCGCGCCGCGAAAGAGGGCGCTCCGAATCTGCCTATCTCGGTCAAGACCCGCATCGGATACAACAAGAACGAGATAGCGACGTGGATACCGGAGATCCTCGCTGAAAAGCCCGCGGCTCTCACCATCCACTGCCGCACGCGAAAAGAGATGTCGCTCGTTCCCGCGCGCTGGGAGCATGTGCGGGAAGTCACTGCGCTCCGCGACAGGATATCGCCTGAAACGCTCATAATAGGGAACGGGGATGTGCGCGACATGGCGGACGCTCGCGCCAAGGCCAAAGAATTCGGCGCCGACGGCGTTATGCTCGGACGGGCCATATTCGGCAACCCGTGGCTCTTCTCGGGCAAGACGCCGACTCTCGAGGAGAAGCTCTCAGTCATGGTCGAGCACACGAAGCTCTTCGAAGAGCTCCTCGGCGGCGTCAAAAGCTTCGCCGTCATGAAGAAGCATTATAAAGCCTATGTGAACGGCTTCGACGGAGCCAAGGAATTCCGCATGGAATTGATGGAGTGCGATACCGCCGGAGAGGTCGCGGCCAAAGTAGAGGTTTTCTTGACAAAAATACGTTCGTAGGTCAATGTAGGACCCGAAACGGGCTTCGGCTCTCGTTGCCCTTGCTCCAACCCTCAACCCATACGCTCCATGGCCTCCGCCAAAAAAAGAAGCAAAAAGCGCGTCAAACGCTAATATCGGCCTGCGGTGCATAACCGCAAAGCCCAATCTCGTTCATTCGAGGTTGGGCCTTTTTATAGACAAACCATCCCGACGGGAGTAAGGTGGGACAAAGCTCGTTCAATTAAATTCAGTCAAAAAAGGAGGACATATGGCGATAAGAAAATCGCAGAGGAAGATCGTCATCTTCGGCAAGGACGACGATGCCGCGCATCGGATGCTCGGGGTTACGTTCGGTCGGGACGGCGAATACGACATGACCCGTCTCATTGAACACGAGGAGCTTCTCGGCGGCAGGTATTCTGTTTGGAGCGTGAGCGACTACAAGATCTCGTACCTCGAAGGCGTCGCTCGGAGCGCCCGGGAAAAAGGCTATAACGTTGTCGTCTGCACCAAGGTCGGCAGATCGCCCTATAAGGAGCATGTAATCGACGAGAAGAAGCCGTCTTCCAAGGCGGTCGCCGAATCCCGACGGCTCCTTAAGGCGGCACGGACGATCAAGCGTCGTCGGTCCGTGTCTCGGTCGACGCCCTTGGACACAACCTTGCAAAGGCCCTGAATCGGAGTTACGATATGCGGGAAAGCGTTAAGTTACAGGGTTTGTTTGGGCGATACGGGGCGGGAGATTAGATTTTCTCCCGCCCCTTTTTATTTGTCTCACTATATATCGCCTAGAGCTTCCTCGGCTTGTAGTCGGTCGGAGCTTTGGCGAGCCATTCTTCGATCTGCGCGCGCGAAAGTAATCCGCGCTGAGCGCCTATGTCCTGGACGACAGATGCCGAGTTGACCGGACCCCACATGAGAGCTTCCTCGAGCGTCTTTCCCAATGCCAATGCGACGGTGAACGTCGATGCGAATGCGTCGCCTGCGCCTGTGCGTTCGAACGGAGGCTTCGGGTCAGGGTAGGGCGGCATGAAATAGGCATTCGATCCGTCGTCCGCGTATGCGCCCTCCGGTCCGTCGGTTATGACCGCTACTTTCGGTCCGAGACCGCGTAGCATGGCGAGGAGTCTCTTCACGTCTTTTTCATCAGTCTTAAGTATCCTCTGCGCTTCTTCTTTGTTGCAGAAGAATACATCGGAGCGTCTGTATATTTCGCCCAATTTTTCGACGCCCAAGGACATCTGGAACGTTCCGGGCTGGAATGCGACCCTGGTATCCGGATGTTTTTTAAGCCACTCGATGATCTCTTTATGATACTCATACGAATTTCCGCCGAGAGAGCTGAGGTAGAGCCACTTCGGGTGATCGATGTTCGGAAGCTTGTAGGGATATTCCTGATGTTTGACCAAGATCGTGCGTTCGGCCTCGTACCAGAGAACGTAATGATAGTTGGTCTCCATTCCTTTGTGGCTCGTGACGAATTTCGTCTCTACGCCGTCTTTTTTCAAAGACTGAAGGCATTCGATGCCGTTCAAGTCATTACCTATATCGGCGACGAGCGCTGACTTGAGTCCGAGGCGCGCGGCAGAGACCGCCGCATTAGAGGAATTTCCCACGGCCCGGACGACGGTCACCGATTCGAACGGTATCTTGTCCGCGAATTTCATGCAGAGCTCGCATGCGGAGCGATCGATGGAGCAATTCACGTGCGCCTCTTTCAGTCGGATGAAGGCGTCGGTGACGATATCGCCTACGGCGACGAATTCAGGGTGCTTGGAAAACATAGGCTAAGTATAGCAGGGAATACTGCAAATAAGGCCGTAATACTGGGGAATAGTATGATTGACAAATATATATTAATAGTGTACAATGGTATGAGCTTAGATGGAGAAGCGTTTTTCTCCGGAGCCATTGTCGGGCTCTTCAAACATCCGACACGTCAGTTCCTTGCACCATGTATCAGAATAAGAACCTGCAGATTCCGTTCCTCAATGGACAGATCATCTTCATCGGCTCGCGGAGCGCGCCGAACGCCGAGGGAAGACTGCTCACGTTCACCGCGGATTGGCTCGAATTCGAGGGTAAGTTCGGCGAAGAGGTCACGCATCTGGATCAATACAAACGGCATATCGAATCGGTATTCGAGAATACCTGCATCATGACCCAGATCGCCATCGATAAACTGAGCAAGCTCCACAAAACGATAGCGATCTTCGCGGTCTATGTCGCGGAGCCTCCCGTTCGGGACGAGCGTCGTTTCATGGAGTCCGTCCGGCGCAAGTTCGAGGATTCCATCAAGAAAGCCCGGGACGAAACGTTCCTGACGAACCAAGCCGTCCTTGCGGCGGCGCTCTGAGTCGATATCCTTATCAAGCCCTGTCGCGAAAGTGACAGGGCTTTTTGTTTGCTATAATTCACGGATATGAAAACCCTGCGCGAATGCGTGTCTCTCGCCCTGTCCCGAAAGGTCGCTATCGGTCATTTCAATATCTCGAATCTCGAAGGCTTCTGGGCCGTCGCACGCGCCGCAAAAGAGCTTTCCGCATCCGCCGGCCGCGATATCCCCGTCATCATCGGCGTGTCGGAGGGCGAACGATCGTTCATGGGCGTCGAACAGGTCCGCGCTCTCGTCGATACGCTCTCTGCGTCGGGCCAGACGATATTCCTTAACGCCGATCATACCTATTCATTCGACAAGGTGACCGAGGTCATAGACGCCGGATACGACTCGGTCATATACGACGGCACCGAACAGAGCTTCGACGATAACGTCGCGGCGACCAAAAAATGCGTTGACTATGTCCGCTCCGCCGCGAAGAAATCAAATAAAGATATCGTCATCGAAGCCGAGCTCGGCTTCATCGGCAAATCTTCGAAGGTCCTCTCCGAGATCCCTCCGGGCGTAAAGATAAGCGAGGAATTTCTCACCAAACCGGAAGAAGCTAAAGCGTTCGTCGAAGCGACGGGCGTCGACATGCTCGCGCCGGCCGTCGGCAATATCCACGGCATGCTGTTGGGCGGCAAGGATCCCGCCCTCGATATCGCGCGTATCCGCGAGATATCCGAGGCGGTGAAGATCCCTCTCGTTCTCCATGGCGGCTCGGGCAATTCCGCGGAAGATTTCACCGCCGCCATCGATGCGGGCGTCGCCGTCATCCACGTGAACACCGAGATCCGCGTCGCGTTCAGGAAGGCCTTGAAAAAAGAGCTCGAAGCGAACGTCGACGAGATCGCGCCTTACAAGATCATGAAGGCGCCTCTTCAGGCGATGCAAGCCGTCGTCCTCGAAAAGCTCAAGATCTTCAACAAGCTCTCTTAATCGAGACTTTCGACGCCCGTGACGCTCAGGATCCCGGTAACGTCGTATCTCTGCCAGAAATCAGAATTGAGATTCTCTATCGGGGTGAGGACGCCCGTGACGCTGAGCCTCTCCGCCGTGTTTATGGTGTTTATCGCGTCGGTCGATGACAAAAGGGTCGTATTGAGGCCGTAATTTTTGCCGTCGGAGGCTTTGATGCCGAGAGCGCATTCCATGGTCTGAGGCCCCGACGCGTCCTTATGGGGCAGACATGTGCGCGTGCCCGCGATCGTCACGCGTTGCGGAAGCGTGGAGTATGCGCCTTTCACCGCGCTCGCTATGCGCCACGACGTATCGCGCTTCTCGAGGACGAGGGTGACGGGATATACCCCTGCGACCTCGTTCGGATTCGCCGTCGTCACTTCGACGACATTGCCTTGGACCGCATAGCTGCCGCCCGGATTCGCCGTGACCGTCACGATGTTGATGCTTTCAGGCCACGGATTCGACGTCGCCCTGCCGAGCGCCGACGAAGGCTCGGCCTTCCATTGCTGAAGGAGCTCAGGCGTTATGAGCGAGCCGTAATTAGCGTCGAATGAAGCGCCTGCCGTCGAGGTCGCCGCGGTGATCGAGACATTCCTCATCGCCTTGCCGAATGCGCTCACGACTGCCTGGACCGCGCCCTCATCTAGATTCGATGAGACCGTTCCGTCATTATTCTGGCCGCTCGTCGTGCCGCTTGTCGAAGTTCCGTGAGCCGCCGGTTCCGTCATAGGGGTCCGTAACGCGTAGTAAGCGACGCCGCCTACGATGAGGACTGCCACTACCGCCCAGATGATTTTATTGTTCATACTCGTTTAGCTATACCTCTACTACGCTCGAAAGGGCGTTAAAAATTCATCGCGCATTCGTTCGAATGAAGGATTAATAATGCTAGAATATCCTCATATGGATTCTATATCAGCTCTCAAAACCTATCTCGCGGATAATTTCGCGGGAGATATCGACGATTCGGAGACAACCCTCGTCAACATGAGCCATGATGCGAGCCTTCTCGAAGTGAAGCCTCGGATCGTTCTCTACCCGAAGCATTCAAAGGATATCCAGGCCGTCGTCAATTTCGTCCGCGTCAATAAAAAAACGTATCCCGACCTCTCGATCACCGTCCGATCGGCGGGCACCGATATGTCCGGCGGCCCTCTGAACGATTCGATCATAGTCGACGTGACGCGATATATGAAGGGTATTCTCGAGATCAAAAAGACAGGCGGAGGGGATACGGCGGGCGGAGAAGCGAGGGTGCTGCCCGGGACATTCTATAGGGATTTCGAGCCGGAGGCGGCGAAGCTCGGTCTCGTGCTCCCGTGCTATACGGCTTCGAAGAACCTCAACACTTTGGGCGGCATGATCGGCAATAATTCGGCGGGCGAGAAGACGCTTCGCTACGGCAAGACGGAGAATTTCATCCAAAGCCTTAAGATAGTCCTTTCCGACGGCAATGAATACGTCGTGCAGCCCCTCGATAAAGAGGCATTCAAATCGAAATTGTCCCAAGAGGATGCCGAAGGAGAGCTCTATCGCAAGATCTGGGATATCGTCTCGCGCAATAAAGACCTTCTCGCTTTCGCCAAACCGAAGGTGAGCAAGAATTCCGCCGGATACTATCTCTGGAACGTCTGGGATGAGGCGACGAATACGTTCGATCTCACCAAGCTCATCGTCGGATCTCAGGGAACGCTCGGCATCGTCACCGAAGCGACCATGAGGCTCGTGCCGATAAAGCCCCTGTCCAAATTATTCGTCGTTTTCATGCCGTCCCTCGATCGTTTAGGCGAGATCGTTCGCGATATCGTATCGTTCAAGCCCGAAAGCTTCGAATCATACGACGACAGCACCATGGCGCTCGCCGTCAAATTCATGCCGGACATGATCCGCACCATGCATATCCATAATTTCGCGCGCCTTCTCTGGAGCTTCAGGCCCGAGGCATGGATGGCGCTCTCCGGAGGCTTCCCGAAGCTCGTCCTTCTCGTCGAATTCTCCGGCGACACCGATGCGGAGATAGACGGCCGCATGACCGCGCTCGAAGGGAAGATCCGCCGTTACGGATTCAAGATGCGCCGGGCCAAAAACGAATTCGATTCCGAAAAATACTGGACGATACGGCGCGAGAGCTTCAATCTTCTGCGCAAGCACTCGAAGGGCCGCCGTACCGCGCCGTTCATAGACGACATCATCGTCCCGCCGGACGTCATGCCCGAATTCCTGCCCAAGATGCGCGCCATCCTCGATCGGTACAAATTGGTCTATACCATCGCCGGCCACGCGGGGGACGGCAATTTCCATATCATCCCTCTCATGGATATGCACGATCGATCGAATATCACCGCCATCGACGAGGTCTCCGACAAGGTCTATGACCTCGTGCTCTCGTACCGCGGCTCGATCACGGCAGAGCATAACGACGGCATCATCAGGACGCCGTACCTCGCCAAGCAATTCGGACCGGAAATCATCGCTCTCTTCCAAAAAACGAAAGACGCCTTCGATCCTCAGAATATATTAAATCCCGGCAAGAAGGTGACAGCGGGGACCGCTCATGACGCTCCGGGCACCAAGGAATATATGATGAGCAGGCTTGCCCGGGAATAATAGTGGTATAATAGCCTCATGTCAGTAGAATTCGAGGAGAATAATTTCAATACCGGCAGGGATTTCTACAAAGAGCCCGTGCCGAAGCTCGCCGGCTGGCTCATATCCCACAAGCTCGCCAAGGATCTCAACGGAGCTAACCGGCTCCAGATAATGGCCTCGCTCTGCTTCTTCGCGCTCGCTATATATTTCGCTCTCTTCTAGCCCTATTTTTGACATTTAAGGGCCTTTGTATATACTAGGAACCCTATGGCAATAACCCTCAAAGTAGAGAAAAGGGATGCGAAAGCCGACGTCGCTATCCTTCGCAAAGCAGGCAAGATCCCTGCTGTGTTTTACGGCAAGAAAGAGGCTTCGACCCCTATTTCGATCGTATCGGCTGATTTCGTAAAGGCATACCGCCAGGCCGGCGAATCGACGGTCGTCATTCTCAAGGGCGAGGGCATCGAAGTCGAGTCTCTCATCCACGACATCGACCTCCATCCGGTCACGAACAAGCCTCTTCACGCCGATTTCTACGTCTTCGAGAAGGGTAAGAAGATCAAAGTCGACGTGCCTCTCGAATTCGTCGGCGTCTCTCCCGCTATCAAGGAGCTCGGCGGCACTCTTATCAAGGTTCTCCACGATGTCGAGATCGAGGCTCTCCCTAAGGATCTTCCTCACAAGATCGAGATAGACATCGCGGGCCTCGTCGACTTCAAATCGACCATCAAGGCGGGCGATATCAAGCTCCCTTCGGGCGTCGAGCTCGCCATCAAGGTTGACGACGTCGTCGCATCGGTCGCAGAGCCTAAGGCCGAGGAGGAAGAGCCGTCGGCTCCTATCGACCTCGACGCTATCGAAGTCGAGAAGAAGGGCAAGGAAGCCAAGGAGGGCGCCGAAGGCGCAGAGCCGGCCGCGGACGCCAAGGCCGACAAGAAAGAGGCCAAGAAATAGTCGAGAGAACGCCCCGCGGGGCGTTTTTTCATGCCGGAACGGCGGCGGTATGCGGTATAATAGACGCATGTATCGGATGCTTTTAGCGCTCGTCGCCGTCGTCTCGCTCGCCGCGAATCCGCTTTCGGCTGCCGCGCAGAGCATATCGGAAGCCGCCGACGCGCGGCAGAGCGATCTCCAGGCTCAGCTCGATCAGGCGAAAAAGGAGCTCGACGCCCTGAATGCACAGTCGAGCCAGATAAAGAGCCAGAAGGCCTCGATCGAGCGCGACATATCGCTCCTCGACATTCAGATCAAGGCCGCCGAGGCCCAGATCAAGGTGAAGAATCTCACTATCAGCCGCCTCACGACCGATATCGGCACCAAGCAATCGACCATCGCCGACCTCGAAGGCAAGCTCGATCGGAGCGCGCAATCGCTCGGCAACCTCCTTCGTCAGACCAATAAGAACGACGCCGTGTCTTTGCCGACCATACTCCTCGGACAGAAGAGCTTTTCGGATTTCTTTCAGGAGGTCGATACGTTTCAGACGATAAAAGAAGCTCTGAATTCGTCCATGGAGGACGTGAAGGCCTATAAGGGCCAGACCGAGGAGGAGAAGGCGGATCTTGAAGATAAAAAGAATCAGGAGACCAATGCCCGCGAGGACGTGTTGGCCCAGCAGCGCACCATCGAGCGCTCCAAGGCGGAGAAGAACAAGATCCTTACCACGACCAAGGGCCAGGAAGCCGCGTATGCCAAGCTCATCGAGCAGAAGGAACAGAAGATAGCGCAGATATCGACGGCGCTCTTCGCCCTCCGCGATTCCGACGGCATCCAGTTCGGCAAGGCCCTCGAATACGCGACGATCGCATCGCAGGCGACCGGCGTCCGTCCGGCATTCATACTGGCCATCCTCACGCAGGAGACGTCGCTTGGCAAGAATCTCGGCTCCTGCTATCTGCGCGACTATGATACCGGCGCAGGCATATCCGTGACGACCGGCGCGGTAAAGCCGAGGACCATGTCTCCGACCCGCGACGTAGAGCCGTTCCTGCGCATCACTCGCGATCTCGGTCTCAATCCGCAGTCTCAGCGCGTGTCGTGCTGGATAGCGATGTATTCCAAGGGCCAGCCGACGGGTTGGGGAGGCGCCATGGGCCCGGCCCAGTTCATCCCGTCGACCTGGGATCTCTTCGACGAGCGCATAGAGAAGGCGCTCAAGATCCCGCTCGCCAATCCGTGGGATCCGGAGCATGCCATCCTGGCGTCGGCCCTGTATCTGTCCGACTTGGGCGCGGGCCTTCAGACCTATACGGCTGAAAAGGACGCCGCGTGTAAATACTATTCAGGCAAGAAATGCAGCGCCGGCACGGGCGCGTCGTACGGCGCATCCGTCATGGCCAAGGCCGAGAATATTCAGGAATGCATGATCGACCCGATATTAGGAAAGTCGAACGGATGTTAGGAACGCGTCGGCGACTCTCATTTGCTTTTTTAGGGCCTATACGCTATAGTTTCCCTCTCTATGAAGAAAGAAATCCACGTGAAAAACTACCGCCCGGTCATCTTCCTCGACAACTCGTCGAAGGCTCGCTTTTTGATCAACTCGGTCGTAGCGACTAAGGAGACCGACAAGTGGGAGGACGGCAAGGAATATCCTCTTTATCATGTCGAAATCTCCTCGGCGTCGCATCCGTTCTACACGGGTAACGATACCGTCATCGACACCGCAGGCCGCGTCGAGAAGTTCAAGGCCCGCCAGGCAAAGGTCAAGGCAAAGAAGTAGCTACGCGAAAGGCGGGGACGTACCCCTCGAAAACCACCAGGAGCAAGGGTTTTCTCGAAGTACGTCCCCGCCTTTTGTCATATATACTTAGTCACGATGGATATAGCGAAATACAAAAAGAATCATAAGACCTCGTACCTCGCCGAGATGTATGAAAAGCTCGAAAAGGACGAGGCGGATCTGAAGGCGCTCATGGCGTCGGATTCTTCCATGGCTGAGATGGGGAAGGCCGATCTCGAATCCATCGAGGCTCAGAAGAAAGACATCGTGAAGCAGGTCGAGGCTATCGAATCGACCGAAAAGGAGGAAGACCAGTTCCCGAACGAGCTCATCATGGAGATTCGCGCGGGCGCGGGCGGCGACGAGGCCGCGCTTTTCGCCGAGGAATTGGCGAACATGTATCGCGCATACGCCGCAGAGCAGGGCTGGCAGGTCACGATGCTCGACGAATCGCGCTCCGACGTCGGCGGATACAAGGAGGTCTCCATGGAGATCCACGGCCAGGATATCTATAAGAAGCTTCGCTATGAGACCGGCGTCCATCGCGTCCAGCGCGTGCCGGAGACCGAGAAGATGGGCCGCGTCCATACGTCGACGGTGTCGATCGCCATCCTTCCGATCAGAAAGCACACCGACGTCGAGATAAATCCCGCAGATCTCGAGCTCGAATTCTCGCGCGCGGGCGGCAAGGGCGGTCAGAACGTCAACAAGGTGGAGACCGCCGTCCGTCTTTTCCATAAGCCGACCGGGCTCGCCGTGCGCGTCACCGCCGAGCGCAGTCAGTCAAAGAACCGCGAGAAGGCCATGATGATGCTCACCGCCATGCTCCAGGAGCGTAAGGACGAGGAAGAGGCCAAGAAATTCGCCGCCAACAAAAAAGGCCAGCTCGGCACGGGAAGCCGCTCGGAGAAGATCAGGACCTACAACTTCCCGCAGGATCGCATCACCGACCACCGCATCAGGCAGAATTGGCACAATATCGAGACCGTCCTTTCGGGCGAGAAGCTCGGCAACATCATCGATACGCTCGCTAACTTCACCGGCGAGGTAGCCGAGGGCGGAGCTGAGGACGATGAATAAGGCGAAAAAGACGGCCATTCTTGCCTTTTTGAGGCTCATTTGATAAGCTTTCCAAACGTTTCAAAAACGCAGCAAACCTAATGCCAACCGCAAAAAACAAGGATTCGATGGTAGAGGCGATGTTCAAGGCAGGGGCCCATTTCGGCCTCGCTAAAGCTCGCCGCCATCCTACGACCAAGCCGTACGTATTCGGCGTGAAGAACAACATCGAGATCTTCGACCTCGAGAAGACGGAAGCCGCTCTCGAGAAGGCCAAGGCCTTTGTCGCGTCGATCGCCGCTTCGGGCAAGCAGGCTCTCTTCGTCGGCGGCAAGAGCGAGGCTATCCCCGCCGTAAAGGCAGCCGCTACCAAAGCCGGTCAGCCCATGGTCGCAGGCCGATGGATCGGAGGCACCCTTACCAACTCGGTCCAGATCAAGAAGCGCATCGAAAAGTACGAGAATCGCCTCAAGGAGAAGGAGAAGGGCGAGCTCGCCAAGTACACGAAAAAGGAGCGCCTTTTGATCGACCGCGAGATCGCAAAGCTCGAAACCCTTTTCGGCGGCATCGTATCGATGAAGGATAAGCCGGGCGTTCTTATCGTCGTCGATCCGAAGAAGGAGTACATCGCCGTCGAGGAGGCTCGCCAGACCGGCGTCCCCGTCGTCGCTATCGCTTCGACCGACTGCGACCTCTCTCTCGTCAATTTCGCCATCCCTGCGAACGACTCTTCGGCCGCATCGGCCGCATTCTTCCTCGATGAATTGGCTCGCGCATACGCTGAAGCCAAAGTCATCGCCCCTTCGGCGAAGACAGTCTAGTCAGGCTTTGTCCGTGATATACTAGAATCCCTGCCAGCTTTTAATTTTCTATCCTAATGGTAACCAGCGACCAGATCAAAGAGCTTCGAGAATCGACCGGCGTATCCGTCATGCAGTGCAAGAAGGCTCTCGAAGAGGCTCAGGGCGACATGGCCAAGGCCATCGTCATCCTCAAAAAGAAGGGCGCTGAGGCTGCCGCGAAGAAAGGCGACCGAACCCTCGCCGCCACCCAGATCGCCGCATACGTCCATTCGACCGGCATCGTCGGCGTCTTGGTCGAGCTCGGCTGCGAGACCGACTTTGTCGCTAAAAATCCTGAATTCAAGCAGCTCACATATGATGTAGCGATGCATATCGCCGCTTCCAAGCCTGAATTCGTCAAAAAGGAGGACATCAACGCCGATGCTCGCGCCGTCGCCGAATCGGTCTTCGAAAAGGAGGTCGAGGGCAAGCCGGCAGATATGAAGGCTAAGATCCTCGAAGGCAAGCTCGCAGCGTATTTCTCCGAGCGCGTTCTCCTCGACCAGCCGTTCATCAAGAATCCGGAGCTCACCATCGCAGGCCTTCTCTCCCAGGCGGTCCAGAAATTCGGCGAGAAGATCGAAGTCGTCCGCTTCACCCGCTACGGCGCCTAGACTATTCATATCAATCACATGACCTGGGAGCTCACGCTCATGGCGGTATCGGGAATAGGGATGATAGCCCTTCTCGCGCATAAGCGTTCAGAGCTCTCGA
The DNA here is from genome assembly GCA_035545915.1 of Minisyncoccota bacterium. Lineage (GTDB taxonomy): Bacteria > Patescibacteriota > Minisyncoccia > Phycocordibacterales > UBA6065 > UBA6065. Next base: position 13,815 of record DASZXL010000003.1, on the reverse strand, counting down.
AAGGCATGCCGTCGGCCCATGTCGAGAATGTGCGCGTCAAGGCAGACCCCGTCCTCTACGATATCGGCAGGAAGACCGCCCGCGCGGCATCGCAGCTCACGTTCAGGAATATCGTCCTCGTCCTCAATCATGCGTTCGTGGCGCTGGTGCGATTCTTCATGGACATATCCCACAGGGCCCATAAAGTCTCGTCGAATATCGTCGAGAGGGCTTCTAAGAAGACCGAAGACCTTTCTCGAGGCGGCGCCGCATCGTTCTATCTCAAGCAGATAAAGGAGACTAAGGAAGAGGCTCAGTCGGCTCCTGAGCCGACAACACGGATAGAGGGGCAGTAGACCGCCTATAGGCCACCTTAGCTCAGTTGGTAGAGCAACTGTTTTGTAAACAGTAGGTCCCCGGTTCAAGCCCGGGAGGTGGCTCAACGAGCATAGTTTTGATAGAGTATTCGCACCTAACCACATGGCCCAGAGGCACCACATCGTCATCAAAGACCCCGAAGAAGCCGAGCTCATCGCCGCTATCCAAGGCCGCACGGACGTGAAAGCCGAGCGCGTGAAGCGCCTCCTCGCCCTGCCTGACCTCACCAAGAGGGCGAATTCGCCGGTAAAGATCCTTTTCGACAAAGTGCTCTCTCTGCCCGTCTTCAAAGACTTCGATATCGTCGAATTCCCGCGCATCGTGAGCGTCAAAGATAATTTTGATCTCCTAAATACGCCGAAGGACCATCCGAGCCGCCGCGAGAACGACACGTACTACGTAGACGAGACGCATGTCCTCCGCACCCAGATGACCGTTATGTGGTCGTTCTATCTGCGCGATAAAGACGTCCTGGCCCGTCTTGAGAAGGATGGGGAAGTGATGGCCCTCTCGCCGGGCATCGTCTTCCGCAAGGACGAGATAGATCGCCGCCATTATCCGGCCTTCCACCAGATCGACGGCCTCTATATCTGCAGGAAGGATAAGAAGGTTATCGGCATACCGGATCTCGAAGCCGTCCAAAAAGACATGGCTGCCGGCGTATTCGGCGATAGTATCGAATACCGCTTTCTCGTGGACGCCTTTCCGTTCACGGACCCGTCGATACAGATGGAGATCATGTTCAACGGCAATTGGATGGAGGTGAACGGCGCGGGCCTCGTTCATCCACAGGTCATGCGCAATTTCGGCCTTGATCCCGAAGTCTATAACGGCTGGGCATTCGGTTTCGGCGATAGGCTCGCCATGGTGAAAATGGCCATTCCCGACATCCGCATCCTCTGGTCGGAAGATCCGCGCATCACGAGCCAGTTCAAGGACCTCGACAGCAAATTCAAAGAGGTCTCTAAGTATCCGCCGATCGTGCGCGACATATCATTCGTCGTGGACAAGTCCGTCGGCATCAATAATTACTACGACATCGCCCGCGACTGCGCCGGCGATCTCATCGAGGAGCTCGCTCTCGTCGATACCTTCGAAAATGCCAAGAAGTTCGGGGAGGGAAAGGTGAGCTACACCTTCCGCATCACGTACCGATCGCCGGAGCGCACGCTCACGAACGATGAGGTGAACGCTATTCACGACAAGATACAGGAAAAGACCAAGGCCGAGCTCGGCGCGATCGTGCGCTAATTCGCCTATATTTCAGGCTAAAATTTGCTATAATGGAGGGGTATGAAACCATCCCATGGCTAAAGAGAAAGAAGCGAAGAAATCGTCGTACGGAGCGGAATCTATCCAGGTCCTCGAAGGTCTCGAACCCGTCCGAAAGCGTCCCGGAATGTATATCGGCACGACGGGTCCCGACGGCTTCCATCACCTCATAACCGAGATATTCGATAACTCGCGCGACGAGGCTATGGGCGGCCATGCGAACGATATCGAAATCGCGCTCCTTCCGGGCGAGATGGTCCGCGTCGTCGACAACGGCCGCGGCATCCCCGTCGATACGCATGCAAAGACCAAGGTCTCCGCTCTCGAGATGGTTATGACCGTCCTTCATGCCGGCGGTAAATTCGGCGGCGAGGATTCCGGCTACAAGGTCTCCGGCGGCCTCCATGGCGTGGGCGCATCGGTCGTGAACGCCCTTTCTATCTATTGTAAGGCCGAAGTCCACCGCGACGGCGGCAAATACGTCCAGGAGTACTCTCAGGGCAAGCGCAAGGCGGCCGTAAAGAAAGTCGGATCGTCGAAGTTGCATGGCACCATCACCACCTTCCAGCCTGATTCTATAATCTTCGGCCAGCAGACGTTCGACTTCAACCGCATCGTGACCCATATGCGCCAGCAGGCATACCTCGTCCGCGGCCTCCGCATATCGGTCATCGACGCCCGCGAATATAAGGGCTCTATCGACACCGACGACGTATTCTATTTCCGCGAGTCCATGATCGAAGCGCCGACTCAGACCTTCTATTTCGAAGGCGGTCTCGTGTCCCTCGTCCGCTTCACGAATTCCCTCCAGAAGCCCGTCCACAAGAATATCTTCTATGTAGAGAAGAAGGTAGAGGGCGTCGAGTCCGTCGAAGTCGCGCTCCAGTACGTCGACGATATATCGTCGCGCATATTGCCGTTCGCCAACAATATCTATAACAGCGAAGGCGGCACGCACATAACGGGTTTCAAGACCGCGCTCACGAGGACGCTCAACGCGTATTTCAAAAAGAACGGCGGCAAGGAAGACGATTCATTCACCGGCGACGACGTTCTCGAAGGCCTTACCGCGGTCGTATCCGTAAAGCTCCGCGAGATCCAGTTCGAAGGCCAGACCAAAGCCAAGCTCGGCTCCGTAGAGGCTCAGTCCGCGACCGCAACCGTCTTTGGCGAGGCGTTTCAGCTCTTTCTCGAAGAGAATCCCGACGATGCCAAAGCCATGATCGCTAAGGCCGTCCTTGCCATGAAAGCCCGCAAGGCCGCCAAGGCCGCCAAGGATTCGATCCTCCGCAAAGGCGCTCTCGAAGGCATGACGCTCCCAGGTAAATTGGCCGACTGTGAAAGCGGCACCGAAGCGGCAGACGCTGAAATCTTCATTGTGGAGGGTGACTCGGCAGGCGGCACGGCAAAAACCGGCCGCAATCGAAAGACGCAGGCGATTCTCCCGCTTCGCGGCAAGATCCTCAATATCGAACGCGCTCGCCTCGACCGCATGCTCGCATCAGAGCAGATCAAGAACCTCGTCGTCGCCATGGGCACGGCGATAGGCGAGACCTTCGATATCACCAAGCTGCGCTATCACAAGATCATCATCGCTACCGATGCGGACGTTGACGGCGCGCACATCAGAACGCTCATCCTCACGCTCCTGTATCGATACTTCAAGCCGCTTATCGAGGGAGGCTATATATATATCGCCCAGCCGCCGCTCTACAAAGTAAAGAAGGGCAAGGAAGTCATGTACTTCTATTCCGAGGAGGAGAAGACCAAGGTCTTGGGCAAGGACGAGCTTCCGCTCGAATCGGAAGAGGCTGTCCTCGAAGAGGGCGCCGAAGAGGCTGAGGAGGAATCCGACGCCAAGGCAGGGAAGGGTAAGAAGGCTCCGAAGCTCCACGTTCAGCGCTACAAGGGTCTGGGCGAAATGAACGCCGACGAGCTCTGGGAGACGACCATGGACCCGGCGCGCCGCCTTCTGAAGCAGGTAGCGATCGCCGATGCCCAGGATGCTGACAAGGTATTCGACATGCTCATGGGCACCGACGTGCCGTCGAGGAAGAGCTTCATCCAGTCGAACGCCCATAAGGCGACGATCGACGTATAAGCGAGCGGGCTAAAAGCCCCAGTAAAGCCGTCCAAAAGGGCGGCTTTTCGTTAGTCGACCTTGACTTGACAAAATAAGTATTATTTGCTATTATTAGTACAGGAAAGATGGGTTTGCTCCTTGATTTCCGCCCGGCGCTGACGGCCTAATCAATGGTCAGCTGGAAGACTCCATATAGTCTATATGGACCCCACCCAGTAAAAAATTGGGGGCACGGAGACATACACATGTCCACGGTAATCGATCATGGCGGCATCGTCGCCATCGGCGGCGAAGTCGCCGACATTCGTTCCGGTAACAAGGGTTAAACCTCGAGCCGAACGAGACAGGGGGGTCTCTTCCAAGAGCCCCCTGTTTTTAACCTCGACCAAAGAAGAAGGAGGACAGATGTATCAGATTGATCTCGGCCTGCATAATCCCGAAGTCTATCGGGGATGCAAGGTCACGGAGTATGAGCCCGGGAAGTTCCGGCTCGATACTATCGTCGATAGCGCGGTCGTGATGGTCGCGAGCAATCTCAGCGATATCCTCCGGAAGATCCCGAAGGAGAGCCGAGGGCGTCTCGTGATCACCGGCGCCACGCTGCCGGCGATCATGCTCACCGCGCAATCAATACTCGGCCCGCATTTCAAGCAGATCGAGTATTTTGACGGGAAACGGAAACACCGCGTTTCCATCCCGTCGCCTCCGGAGAGCCATAATAGCGATCCGGAGTGACAAGCCCCACGTGGAATCATCCGCGAGGGGCTTTTTGTTTTGTGTAAGGGGACCGTCTGCGTTCTACTTCTTCGCCGCGACCTCTGCCGCGAACATCTTCACGACTTCTTCAGCTTTCATCTCGCCGACCTTGCCCTTGTCGCGCGATTCGAGGGTGACGACGCCTTTTTCCATATCTTTGTCGCCGATGATGATGGTGTAGGGGGTCTTTTGATCCTTCGCCTCGCGCACTTTTTTGCCGAAGCCGGTGTCGGACACATCGATGTCGACGCGGATACCTGCGGTCTCCAAGAGAGCGCCGATCTCCTCTGCGCGCGCATTGTTCGTCTCGCGCACAGGAACGACCTTCACCTGCACCGGCGAAAGCCAGAGAGGGAAGTTGCCGCCCGTATGCTCGATCAAGATGCTCATGAATCGCTCGAGTGATCCCATGATGGCCGCATGGATCATGACGATCCTTTCGCGCTCGCCCCTCTCGTTCACGCAGGTGAGGTCGAAACGCTCAGGCATATTCATGTCGAGCTGGATCGTCGCGACCTGCCAGCGCCGGCCGATGGCGTCGTTCGCCATGAAGTCTATCTTCGGGCCGTAGAAGGCGGCCTCGCCGACGCCGTCCTCGGCTTTGACGCCTTTCTCGTCGACGATCTCCTTCAAAAGGCCTTCTGCGTCGGCCCAGCGCTTCTTGTCGCCCAGATATTTCTCCGGATGGGCGGGGTCATGGAACGAGAGTCGCGCCTGGAGCTTGAATCCGAAGGTCGGATAGAATTCGTTGATGATGTCCCAAATCTTCATGAATTCGGCCTTCACGTCGGACATGCGGCAGAAGACGTGCGCGTCGTCCTGGGCGAAGGCGCGGACGCGGGAGAGACCGGAGAGCTCGCCGGTCTGTTCGTCGCGATAGCAGGTCGTCGTATTGGCATAGCGCTGAGGGAGCTCCTTGTAGCTCCAGAGCTTCCTCGCGTATATCTGCGTGTGGTGAGGGCAGTTCATCGGCTTCATGGCGAATTCGTGGCCCTCGCGCGTCGTTATCTTGAACAGATCGTTCTGGTATTTCTCCCAGTGGCCGCTCGTTATATAGAGGTCTTTTTTAGTGATATGCGGGATCTCGACCTTCTCGTATCCGCGCATAGAGCGGAGCGACCAGACATATCCGTCGAGGAGATGGCGGAGCAAGGTGCCCTTCGGCGTCCAGAGGGGAAGTCCGGCGCCTACGAGGTCCGAGAACGTGAAAAGGTCGAGCTCAGGGCCGAGCTTCTTGTGATCACGCTTCTTGGCTTCCTCCTGTTGCGTCACATATGCGTCGAGATCTGCCTTGGAAGCGAAGGCGAGGCCGTATATTCTCGTGAGCATGGCGTTCTTCTCGTCGCCGCGCCAGTATGCGCCCGCAATGCGCTCTATTTTGAACGCATCGTCATGCATGTCTTTCGTATCCGCGTGACCGCCGCGGCAGAGGTCGGTGAATTTTCCCGACGTATAGAGCGTGATCTTCTCGCCCTTTTTCACGATGTCGGTTATGAGCTCCAATTTGTATGGATTATCTTTGAAAAGCTCGCGGGCCTCGGCTTCGGAGACTTCTTTTCCCTCGAATCCTTTCCATGAAGGAAGGATCTTTCGCATGTGCTTCTCTATGTCCTTGAATTCCTTGTCTGAAGGAGCCTTGCCGAGAGGGAATTCGAAATCATAGTAGAAGCCGTTCTCCACTGCGGGGCCGATGGTGTTTTTCGTGCCGGGATAGAGCTCTCCTACTGCGGCGGCGAGGAGATGCGCGAACGAATGGCGTATGGATTCAAGGGAAGACATGCGAATAAGTGTTTATGGGTAAGAGGCGGAGACGATAGAAATAAAAACGGCCCTAGTAAATGCGGAGCGATCTCCGATCTGCTAGGGCGCTTGCCGCGCGGTTCCACCTAGATTCCCGCGGGATCTCGTTCCGACGCGGGCGCTTTGGATTGTCTTCAGATTGGGGCCTCTGAGGCCGCGGTGCCCCGAATTGGTAGTTCGGGCGATCTCTGATAGGCCTATCATAGTACAGAATCGACCAAAGAAAAAGCTCACAGATATCGCATCTGTGAGCTTCAAGCGATCCCCGGCAATCACGCCGCTCGACCGCATTTGTCGCTGGATTCAATTCCAGCCTTGATACGGGAGGTTTCTCGTCTTTCGGCGCCTATTGAATGCGAAGGCGTCTATGCCGGTTGATGAGCTGGTGCGATGTGCGGTATGTAAGCTCCCGGCCTTGAGACTTCTCCGTATGAGCCCGGGTTGCCGCTTTGCGTGCGGTTCGGACTTCGCCTCGCGGATCACCCGCGAGGCGCGCGTCTCTGACAAAACAGACCTCTTATGTTATATCACGAAAATCGTCGGGCGGGGCGAGCGCTATGCGAGCGCCATGAAATTGTCCGCGAGGAGCGATATCTCGCCGTTTCGCTCGGATACTTTCGCCTTTAATGCGACGCATTTCTCGGGAACGATGACTGCTTTGTATCGCGCGTAGGTGCGAGGGAACGCGACGGCCTCGATCGTGCCGGTCAGGTCCGCCATGCGGATGAACGCCATCGGCTCGTTCTTCTTCGTCATGATGACGCGCACCTCCTCGATGATGCCGCCGAGGACGATCATCTCTTCCTTGACCTTGCCCGTCGTCTCGAATTCCTTCATGGCTTTGGCTTTGACGCTCGTCACATGGATAGGGCGTTTGTCGAGGATGGCTTTGTACTTATCCAAGGGATGTCCGGAGATATAGAGGCCGAGCAATTCCTTTTCCCAGAGCAGTTTCTCGTGCTGGGTGATAGGGGACACGGTATCGAGGCGTATCTCGTCGTGGCCTTCGAATCCGGCTCCTCCGAAAAGCGAATCCTGATTGCCGCCCTGTTTCACCTTCTCTTTGTTGTATTCGAGGAGCCGGTCGATATTGCCGTACATCGCCGTGCGGTCGGCGAATTCGTCCAAGGCTCCGCATTTGATGAGCGATTCGAGCGATTTCTTGTTCAGATTTCTGTCTTTGATGCGCGACAGGAAGTCCGAAAGCGATTTATATTTTCCGTTCGCCTTGCGTTCGTGGATGATAGCCTTGGCTATGCCTTCGCCGAAATTTTTGATGGTGGTGAGGCCGAAGCGGATGCGGGCGGTGCCGTCCGTATCCTTGATGACCGAGAATGCCGAGAAACTTTCGTTAACGGACGGCGGCAAAACGGGAATGCCCATGCGCTTGCATTCGATGATCGATTCGCCGATGCGCTCTACGTCGCCCGAATCGGCGGAAAGCACCGCAGACATGTAGATGGCAGGAAAGTTCGCCTTGAAATAGGCGGTCTCATAGGCGACCTTGCCGTAGGACACGGAATGCGCCTTGTTGAAGCCGTATGCGGCGAAGGGCTCGATCCATGTCCACAATTCCTTAGCCTTCTTTTCCGCCCATTTGGAATGAGACACGCAGCCCTTGATGAATTTCTCCTTTTGGATGGCCATTTCCTCCGGGATCTTCTTGCCGACGGCCTTTCGGAATTTGTCTACCTCGCCCCATGAATATCCGGCGATCTTGTGCGCGATCATGAGGAGGTCGTCCTGATAGACGAGAACGCCGTAGGTCTTGTTCAGGATCGGTTCGAGGGCGGGATCAGGATATTCGATCGGCGACCTGCCGTGCTTTCGGTCGATATAGAGAGGGATGAATTGGATCGGACCGGGGCGGTACAGGGCCACCATTGCGTTTATATCGTGGATGGTCGTCGGCTTGAGGTCCTTCAGATATTTCGTCATTCCGTCGCCGTTCAATTGGAAGAGGCCTTCCGTTTCGCCGCGGGCGAGCATCTCGAACGTCTTCTTGTCGTCGAGAGGCACCAATTCAGGGTCGAATTTCTTGCCCTCGATCTTTTCGATGCGATCCACGACGTCGGCGAGGATGGAGAGGTTTTTAAGGCCGAGGAAGTCGAACTTAAGGAGGCCGGCCTCCTCGATCGAATACATGTCGTACTGGCTGATGATCTTCTGATCGCCTTTCGTATCGTACTGAAGGGGCGTGAAATCGGTGAGTTCGGTCGGGGCGATGACCACGCCCGCGGCGTGAACGGAGATGTGGCGGGCGCATCCTTCGATCTTCTTCGCGAGGTCGATGATCCGTTTCGTGTCAGGGTCTTCTTTATAGAGCTTCGCGAGGTCGGGGACCAATTCCATGGCATGGTCGATGGTCATAGGGAAGCCCTGCGAGCCCATAGGGATCATTTTCGCGAGCTTGTCGCCGATATCGACAGGATAGCCGAGGGCGCGCGTCACATCGCGCACGGAGCCGCGAGCGGCCATGGTGCCGAAGGTTCCGATCTGGGCCACTTTCTCTATGCCGTACTTCTTACGCGCATAATCCACCATCTCGTCGCGCCTGTTATCGGCGAAGTCCATGTCGATATCGGGCGCCGAGGGTCGGTCAGGGTTCAAGAATCGTTCGAAAGGGATCTCGTATTCCAAAGGGTCGATATTCGTGATGCCCGCGAGGTACGTCACCATCGAACCGGAGACCGAGCCCCTGATGTTCGAGAGGATTCCGTGCGTCCGCGCATACGCGAGAAGGTCCGCCACGATGAGGAAGTACGGCGAATACCCCTTGCCTTTGATGACAGAGAGCTCGTATTCGACGCGCTTCAATATGTCCGGCGTTTCGGCGACGTTCCTTTTGGCGAAGCCTTCGAATACGACTTTGCGGAGCGCGGTATCCGGCGTCTCGCCGTCAGGCAGCTTGAAATCGGGGAATACCCATTTACCCAATTCGATCTCGCAATTACATTCCGCGGCGATCTTTTCCGTATTCGCGATCGCTTCGGGCGTGTCGCGGAAATAATCCTGCGCGGCCTTGTCGGATATAAACGAGAAGTCGGCGACATCGTCGTCGGATATACGGTCGTCGCCCGACGAATTCACGAGCATCAAGGTCTGCTGAGCCTGTTTGTCGCCTGGATTGATGTAGTAGACGTTGCCGCCGGCGACCAGAGGGATGCCGGTCTTTTTCGCCACGTCTTTGGTGCGTTCCATCAATGTATCGTGGCCGTCAATGTCGGGATGATGCGTGATCTCTATATACAGGTCCTTGCCGTATATGGCGCGATAGCTTAGGGCGACCTCACAGGCCTTGGCGATATCGTTTCCCTGGAGCGCCATCGAGAGCGGGCCGTTGAATGCCGACAAAATAGCGATGAGGTCGTTTTTGTAGAGTTTTATGAGCTCGTCGTCGAGGCGCGGTTTGTAATAGAACCCCTCGAGATAGCTTTTCGTGACGAGCTGAACGAGGTTCTTGTAGCCGTTATAATTTTTGGCCAAAAGTATGAGACGCGTCCTACGCGAGTCGATGCCCGATTGTTTGTCCGTGCGGGTTCGCGGCGCGATATAGAAGTCGACGCCGATGATGGGCTTAATGCCCTTTGCTTTACACTCTTTGTAAAATTCGATCGTGCCGTAGAGGTTTCCGTTATCGGTAAGGGCGAGCGCGGTCGCGCCGTCTTTTTTCGCCGCCTCGACGAGGTCGGGGACTTTGGGCAATGCAGCCAAGAGGGAGTAGTGGCTGTGGGTATGAAGGTGGGTGAAGCGGGTCATAGGTTGATGGGAACGCCAAGGGCAAGCCTTGCGATCGATCAGACGTAGTAAGTATAGGCTATAATTCAAAGCAATGAAATACCTCATAGGCATAGACGAGGTAGGGAGGGGGCCGTTGGCGGGCCCGGTCACGCTCTGCGCGTGCCGTGTGGCAGACGGATTTGATTTCGCGCATTTTGCCGGCATTAAGGACTCGAAACAGCTCTCGCCCCAGAAGCGCGAGGAATGGTTCCTCCGCATCTCGCGCCTCAAATCAGAGGGGCAGATCGAATTCGCTCATGCCTCGGTATCAGCCGAAGAGATCGACGCTATCGGCATCGCCCGCGCGATCGAAAAAGCGATCCACATAATTTTAGACGCCCTCGACCTAGCGCCCGAATCGACGCATATATTTTTAGACGGATCGCTCAAGGCGCCTAAGCGGTTCTTGATGCAGGAGACTATCATAAAAGGGGACGAGAAGGTGCCTCTCATCAGTGCCGCTTCGATCGTCGCTAAAGTCATCCGCGACAGGCATATGGAAGAGCAGGGGCGCATATATCCCGCGTACGGATTCGAGACGCATAAGGGCTATGGCACCGATACCCATAGAAAAGCCATCAGGAAGTTCGGTATATCGCCCATACACAGAAAAACCTTCCTTTCCAACATCATAAAAGCCGCCTGATTTGCCTTTTTTACGCGTTCTGCTATAGTGTTTCGACTATGGTAGTACGAATGCGAGCAACGAGGTCGGCACGGGCACACAGGCGTTCTCATCACGCCCTCAAAAACCCTGCTTTGACCAAGGATACTAAGACGGGCGCAATCCATCTCCGCCACCGCGCCTCGGCGATCACCGGCGCCTATAAGGGCATCACGGTCATCGATATGGACGCTAAGGCCGCTAAGAAAGCCAAGAAGGCCAAGGAAGCTCAGACGGCACGATAGGAGATATCCCGCGAAAGCGGGTTTTCTCTTGTCCAGTCGCCTATCTTTCAGCCTTGCGCGCCCTTTCGGACGTAGTATTATTGAGAGGTAATAGTCAGGCATTAACGAACGCACATTCTTATGGCAAATAGGCACCTTGCGAGGTCTGTAGTCCTGCAATCCCTCTTCGAGTGGGATTTCCGCGACAAGGCCGAAGCCGTCCTCCAGGACGCTATCGTCCGCGACGCGGCAGAGTTCGCGCCGGGCAATTCCGACGTCTCGTTCATGCAAGAATTGGGCAAGGGCGTCCTCTCCAAGCGTTCGGAGATAGACACCATAATCACCAAGGCCGCCCCTGACTGGCCTCTCGAGAAGATCTCCATCGTCGACCGAAACGTGCTCCGCATCGGTCTCTTCGAGCTTCTCTTCGCCGATCGGGACGAAGTGCCGGCAAAGGTCGCCATCAACGAGGCGATCGAGCTCGCCAAATCGTTCGGCGGCGAGAATTCCGGCAAATTCGTGAACGGCGTTCTGGGCTCCGTATACAAAGAGCTCGGCGAGCCCGGCAAAGACGCTGTTTCCAAGAAGAAGGACGACAAATTCAACATCCCGTTCGAAAAGATGCCCATCGTGAAGCTCGGCGGCGCGGTCGTATTCGCCCGACATGAGGGCCATATATACCTCGGCCTCGTCCATGACGTATTCGGCCGGTGGACTCTGTCGAAGGGCAGCCTCGACGAGGGCGAGGACGTGAAGAAGGGCACGATACGAAAGCTCAAAGAGGAGATCGGCATCGATGTGAAGATCCTCAAAGAGGTCGCGTCGAACGAATACGTGGCGACCCATCCGGAGAAGGGCAAGCTTCGTAAGCAGGTGACGTATTTCCTTGCCGAAGCCGACTACGAGCCGCTCAAGCTCAAGGAATCCGGCGGCCTCGACAAGGCCCAATGGTTCAAGGCCGACGCTATCGGCGATCTCAATTTCTATGACGATATGCTCCCGATATTGACCAAGGCCGTCAATCTCATACCGAAGAAGTAGCCGTTCGAAAATCTCATGCAGATCAATTTCTCAGAATTCGAAAAGAAGGCCGGCGTTACATTCGCCGACAAAGACCTGCTCAGGCAGGCCTTCACGCACAGGTCGTATATAAACGAGAATAAGAATGCGGACCTGGAGCATAACGAGCGCCTCGAATACCTCGGCGACGCGGTGCTCCAGCTCATCGTCACCGATTTTTTGTACCGAACATATCCGAATAATCCGGAAGGCGACCTTACGACCTATCGATCGTCTCTCGTTAATGCGATCGCGCTCTCCGAAGTGGCCTCGAACCTCTCGATGGGCGACTATCTTTTACTCTCGAAAGGCGTCGCGAACGATACGGGTCGCGCCCGGCAGTATATCCTCGCCAATATGTTCGAGGCCGTCATCGGCGCTATCTATATAGACCAGGGATATGAGGCGGCCAAGGCGTTCATAGAGAAGAATATATTCAGATTCGCCGACGCCATGATCGCCCGAGGCGGGCTCGTCGACGGCAAATCGACGTTCCAAGAGATGGCCCAGAAGAAGCTCGGCATCACGCCTTCGTATAAATTGGTCCGCGAATCCGGTCCCGATCATGACAAATCGTTCACGGTCGCCGCGCTCATAGGCAAGGATCAGATAGCCACAGGCGAAGGCAAATCCAAACAGGAGGCCGAGCAGAACGCCGCATTCCGCGCGCTCGAGGCCAAGGGTTGGGCACAGCAGTAGGTTTTTGATATATTTGAAGGGCGTTTCCGCCTTGGCGCGCTGCCCGTCCGCATACTTTTTGCATATGTATCTCAAATCCCTCGAGCTTTCCGGATTCAAATCCTTCGCCAAAAAGAGCGCGCTCGAATTCAACGCGCAGGTGACGTCGATCGTGGGCCCGAACGGCTCGGGCAAATCGAACGTGGCCGAGGCGTTCAGGTTCGTCTTGGGCGAGCAGTCGATCAAATCGATGCGCGGCAAGAGGACCGAAGACCTCATATTCAACGGCGCCGAGGCGCAGGCCCGCGGCAATCGCGCGTCGGTGAGATTAACGTTCGATAACGCGAAGCGTCTTCTCAACATCGATTTCGACGAAGTGACGATCGAGCGCGTCATCCATCGCGATTCGCTCTCCGAATATTTCATCAACGGATCGGCCGTGCGGCTGCGCGATATCGTCGAGCTTCTGGCGGGCGCCCATATCGGCGCCTCGGGCCATCACATCATCTCTCAGGGCGAAGCCGACAGGATACTCAACGCCAACATTCGCGAGCGCCGCGAGATGATCGAGGACGCTCTCGGTCTGAAGATCTTTCAATATAAGCGCGAAGAAAGCGAGCGAAAGCTCGAAAAGACACGCGAGAATGTGGAGAAGGTGGAGTCTCTCCGCAAAGAGATCGCGCCGCACCTGCGTTTTTTGAAGAAGCAGGTGGAAAAGGTCGAAAAGACCATCGCGCTCCGCGAAGAGCTCAAGAATATATATAAAGAATACCTAAAGAGGGAATCGGAATATTTGGATGCGACGGAGAAGGCTCTAGCCGCCGAATCTGCCGCGCCGAAGCGCGATCTGGAACGCCTGGAGAGAGAGCTTGTCGCGGCCAGGAAGGTTTTGGACGGATCTAAACACAAGGATGCCAAGTCTGACGAGCTCATATCGCTTGAGGCGAAATTGAAAGAGGTCAGGGAGGCGCGCGACGCGGCGTCGCGCGCCCAAGGCCGCATCGAAGGCGAGATCGCTACTCTCGAAAAGCTCCTTACTCGCGAAAAAGCCGCCGCCGCGAGCGATGCCGTCACCATTGAATATTCCAAGGTCAAGTCGCTCATCGCCGACGTCGACGGCATGCTCGATGACGCGGCGAAAG
>DASZXL010000002.1:0-54709 GCA_035545915.1 Minisyncoccota bacterium | reverse complement strand
CTTATAACCCTTGTATTATATCTGTCTAAAGTCCATGCGTCAGGCCCGTTAAGCCACACCGCTATAGTCGCTATAGCAAGGCCAAAATCACGGACGCCGGTCGCATTGTATCCGACGAGAGTCGCTATATGGACCATATGGAGAGCCAATATGAACCCCGCGATGCGCGTAAAGAAGCCGAGAAGGAGCGCCGTGCCGAATATTATCTCGATAGCGCCGTTGATATGGACTAGAGCCTCGACGGATACGGGCGACGCATCGACGACCCATTGAGGAACATACGCCGTCCATGCGGCCGTATCGATGAATTGATTGGTGCCGAACCAAAGGAAGAGAAGCGCCATGCCTATGCGCAAGAGAGTCGGAGCGAATGTTTGAAGTTTTTGCATATGTTTGTACTCGATATAAGTATACCTCCTCAGGCCCCGAAGAACTCCCCTGCGAATCTAGCTGATTTCACAGCGGATCTGTCGGCGAATACGATGGCGTATTCGAACGAGTATTTCGAGAGCCTTTCGGGGCCGACGAAGAAAAGCGCGGTCGATATAGCGTCAGCGAGCATGGTCGTATCGGCAACGACCCAGAGGCCGGCGATATGGCGCGGCGATTCGGCGGTCCTCGGATCCATAATGTGATGGAATCTGTCCCACGCGCGCCTGTTTCCCGCCGATCCGCAGACGCTCTGACCGCTCGATACATACGCGATGCCGAGGGCCTTTTTCGAATCGGCGGGATCCTCGAGCCCGACGCGGAGCGGATGCGCGCCTCGATATGCCATATCTCCGCCCGCATCGACGGTGTAGACGTCGATGCCCCGCTCGCGGATGATGCCTGCGACGATATCGATGAGATAGCCCTTCCCTAACGCGCCGAAATCGAGAAGGACCGGCTCTTTGACGCGCAGTATCGGATGCTCATATTCCATGACATCCTCCCAGCGCTTGGGGCGAGCGATGTCGGCCTTCGGCCGGAGCGTATAAGCGGCGTCGTATCCGGCATCGGACAAGGTCCGTCCTATCAAAGGCGTTACGAGACCTCCGGTCAAATCATAAATCTCGCGATAAAGCGCTATCATGGGCGCCGCATCGTCGGGTAACCGATATTCGCCCGCGGCACGAGATATGCGGGCAACGAGCGAATCATCACGGAAGCGCGAATAGGCCCCATCGAAATCCGCAATACGCGTTTTTATCGCATCGATAAGCGCCCGCTCTTTATCCATAGACAGAGCCTCCGGTATATCGATGACCCATGACGTGCCTATAGCCTCGAATTCGAAACGGGACGCCATCGCTATGCCGCAGCCTCGGCTTTGATCTCTGTGACCGCGCTATTGAAACCCTTCGGAGTGAGGGACGAGCCCGATACCTTATCGAGCTTGATCGAATCTATATCCTGGCCGACGACGAGTGCCTTGAAGCCGGATATGAACTTACCCTGGAAATTTATCGACTGGGCTATGGTCGCATGCGACACGACGGAGGCATCGGTGACTACATCGCCTTTAAGCGTGAGCGTGACGTCGATCGATTCGAGTCCGGCCGGCGACTGATACGTGCCGCGCGCCGTATACGTGCCGTCTTTATACTTCATAGCCTTCGGCGCGTCGATCGGACTCTCGGCGACGGGCGGAGTGGTCGAAGCAGCGGTCGCGGCTGTGTCGGTCAAAGACTCGTCCTTACCTCCTGATCGGGATACGTATGCGAAGAGGGCGCCGATAATAGCCACAAAGGCCACGAGACTGACAACGAACTTGGTGCCGTATGTTTTCATATAGTTCTAGTACGCTCTATCTTCTCATATCGGTGCATAAAGGGCTATAATAGGGCCGACGACATAGCTTTATATGACCATGATGTCCTACCTCGGGGTGATAGGCGGAGTCTGCTCCCTGGCAGGCTATGTTCCGTATGCCAGGACGATCCTCAAGGGCAAGTCCGTTCCCAAGCGCGCGTCGTGGCTCGTCTGGACGCTCTCGAATATCCTCATCGTCATGAGCTACTGGGCGCTCGGCGCCCGCTCCACGATATGGGTTCCTATCGCCTATTTCCTCGGCTCGCTCGCCATCACCCTGCTTTCATTCAAATACGGCAGGCAGGCATGGGGAAAATTCGAGGGCCTCGCCTTCGTCGTCGTCATGATATCGTCCATACGATGGTTCAGGTTCGATACGCCTCTTATCGCGCTCGCTCTAAATATGACGATCGGCTTCATCGGATACATCCCTGTCATAGCGCGCCTCTATAAGGATCCGATGACGCCCGAGGAGCTCGACCTCGAGGGCTGGACGCTCTTTTTCCTTGGCTCGGCGTTCAATCTCGCGGCCATATCGTCATGGACATTCGTGATCGCGCTCCTGCCGGTGTCGCTTTTCATCATGAACGGAGCGACCTTCGCTCTCGCCCTCAGGAATTCGGCCAAACGAGAGAGAAAAGCGGACAAAGAGACGGACGGAAACCCTATCGCTTGACCATAACCTTGAGCTTGGCCTCCAGAGGTTTCGGCGGCAGGAACATGGCCGAATAGCCGAGCGCGAAGCGCGTACGGATAAATCCTTCGGGCGCGGCCGCCGCGATATACGGCAGGAACATACCGATATTGAACGCGGACCAAGCTACGTTATTGACGACCGACGGCGAAAGGCCCTCGCGCGCGAGGGCAACGCACATGCCCGCGAGGGCGAGGGCGATATAGCCGATATGCGGCGCTGCGAGGCTGATAAAATTTCCCTGAAGGCCCTTCTTCGAGGTCACCGAGAACCCCGCCTTCTGTCTGGTGACCGCGGACCAGAATGCCTTCAACTGGATCCAGAATGAGCACATGGAAAAGGATATGGCGCGGAAGGAGAATCTCCCGTTCGACGTGGTGGACATGACACCTATGGTGAGAAACATATAGGGGACGAAAACCACGGCAAGGAGCATCGTGTCGATCTTCACGGGCACAAGATCGAAAAAAAAGAAGAGGAGCGGCAGAGATATGTTCATGATCACGACGATGCCCGAGAGAAAATATGACACCGACGATAGGTATTGCGCCTTTTGGCCGAGCGAAAGCCCCTTTCGGAATACGAGGCCGTAACGGAAGAGGACGTCGAGCGCTCCCCTCGCCCATCTGAATTGCTGTTTCGTATATGAGAGGAAGTCCTCCGGAGCCAAGCCTTCGGCCAGGACCTCGGGAACATAAAGCGATTTCCATCTATGCTCATGGATGAAGAGTCCCGTCGCAAAATCCTCGGCAACCGATTCCTGGCACATGCCGCCCGCCTCGATCAGAGCCGCGCGGGATATGACCATATTCGTGCCGCACATCGTCGCAGAATCGAGCCTATTCTTACCGCGACATATGGGACCGAAGAAGAGCTCCTGCTGCTCCCATGACGATAGAGTGACCGCATTTAAATGGGCGTTCTTGTAATATTGAGGCGTCTGGACGAAACCCATCTTAGGATCTCTGAAATATCCCATCGTCTTTCGGAGAAAATCGGGGTGAGGAACATGATCAGCGTCAAAGACCGCGACATAGGGCGCTCTCGTATCGCCGAGGGCGTTATTTATGTTGCCTGCTTTCGCGCCGCCCGGCTTTCGCCTCGTTAGACAGCCGATGCCGAGGCGTTTGGCCGCAGCCTCGATCTCCTGCCAGTTATCCTTCCCCGCGACGTAGCCGTCGTTCAATATATAAACGCGATGAGAGGGATAGTCCATGTCGCGGGCGGCACGGGCGGTCTCCTCGACGATATCGACGGGCTCTCCGCATACGGTGATGAACACATCGACAGCTCCCGAGAAATCGGGATCGAACTCGGCTTTATGATCAAGCTTCCAGACGGTATAGAGATACGCGAGAGCCTGCCACGTGTGAAAGACCTCACCTGCGATGAGCACCCAGAAGAGCGCCTCGTTCCCGTGCGGAAAGAGCAGAAGTATGACGAAGAAATACACGAATACCATAAGGACGTTCCCGATGAGTATGAGCTTCGACGGCGTCGATGCGAGGAATTCGGTTTTTGATGGCATATGTGATCACGGATATCTGAGCTTGTAAACATAGAGCGCGAGACCCCGCGAGAACGTCTGCGTATCGAGCCTCTGGTAATGTTCGTCCATATATATGCGTATATCTTCGTTATAGCCCTGGTCATAGCCGAGAAGAAGGAAGAGCCTGTTATACGTCCTAGCCCAGGCCGCCGAGGTCGTCGCGAGGTCGTTCATAGAGAAAGGCGCGGGTACGGAGTCTTTGGCATAGCGCTCCCATTTCGGGAACGTATCCAGACGGGCCGCGCCCCGGTAGTAATATTCGACCGGGTATGTGAGGAACGGCGCAGATACTACGAAGAGATCCGTCGGCATGATTCCCTGCTCCACATACGCAGCCGCCTCCCTGAAGCCTTCCTTGACGGGCGACGAAGGCTCGATCGCCTGCGCCGAGAGCGCCGCGAGCATGCCAAGGACGAGCGCAGATACCAGCATGTCAGACGTGGCTCGCCGATATGTGGAGAGGAGATATATGACGAGAGCATAGAGCGATGGCAGGCATATGATGAGATATCGAGAAAGGAATATCGGCTGGAGCGTCGCGGAGACGACGAAGGCGAGCGCTATCGGCACAAAGGACGCCGCCGCGAAATACGAGGTCTCGGGGCGCGGTGGATGCTTTCGGGCGATGAAAGTAAAGGATGCGAGGACGAGGAGCGGCCAGAACGAGAGGATAAGCGCGTTCACCCAATCCGACTGGAAGCCGATGAAGAAGTTGGAGAATACGTTGGAGAGATCGACCGACGAGGGTCGCGCGAGGACGGGATTCGTCAGGCCGGCGCCGGCGATATGGCGGTAGACGAGCCACGCGCCCGCAGCGGCGCCGGCCGCGCATACCGAGATCGAGAATCTCCAGGTCGACCCTTCGGGGAATATACCCCTCTTCATGACGAAGAAGGCGCACTGCACGAACAGGATAAAGACGAAGAAAGGATGCGTGAACGTGCCGAGGATGCTCGTCAGAGCGAATGCCGTCCATACCGCCGGACCAGGCCGCTTCCAGAGTCGGATGAAGCAGAGATGCGACAGAGCGGTGACAAGGAACATAAGAGAATACATCCTCGCCTCCGATCCATACCAATTAAGAAAGGGCGATATAGCCGTCAGGAGCGCCGCTACGGATGCGACCCTTCGCGAATAGGCCTCGCGGCCGAGAGCGTACATCGCCGGTATCGACGCGAGAAAGAATATAACCGAAAGCGATCGAAGGGCGATCGCGCCCGTGCCGAATGCGAGCTCCCAGAAATGGAGCAGGACGAAGTAGAGCGGCACATGAACGTCCTTGGCTATGACGTTTATGACTCCCGGCAACGTCCTTGACGTCTGCCAGACGCTCTGAGCCTCATCGAGCGTTATCCCCTGCCTCATCCACACGAAAAACGATAGGGTCGCGGCCAGCGCGACCAAGAGAGCGATATAGAGCCTCGGTTTAGTCGCCTCCATGTCGATATATGCTTAGAGCGTTCCGTTCGAGGCCTTAGGTTTCACCAGAAAGAGGTCTTGGAGCGCGCCCGCCTGGAGCGCCATGCCGAACCATGCCCAATTCTCGTCATAATAGGATTGAGGAGTGAGCCATCGCGATTCGTTCGGATCATAGAGCGATTCGAGCTTCCTATATACCGCCTCGCCCTCTTCGCCTCCGAGAGCCGCGAAATAGCCAATCACGCCTCCGTATGTCGCGGGCGAAACGGAATCAGAGAGAGGCTCGCCGTCATGGCTGTACGACGAATATATGGCGCCGTTCTTCTTCCATTCGTCCGACAGGAATACCAGCCTTCCGAGAGCCGCTTTCGCCCGCGGGTCGCCGGTCCAGGCATAGTCGAGAGCAATCCTCCACGGCACGCGAATGGCGTCGAAGCTGAAATCGGTCGTAAGGCCGTCAGATGCGGGCGGCGGGGATATCGCCCCTGACGATCGATCTATCGTTATCCAGTCGGGCGGCAGAAATGACGTCGCCGCCTTATCGAGCGGCAGACGCGAGCTCTCTGCGAGAACATCATACGAAGTCGAAGCGACGCCGAGCCAATCTCGATCGGGATCGACCTGCGCAAATATCTTGTACGCATAAGGAGCGAAATAG
Source organism: Minisyncoccota bacterium (assembly GCA_035545915.1). Taxonomy (GTDB): domain Bacteria; phylum Patescibacteriota; class Minisyncoccia; order Phycocordibacterales; family UBA6065; genus UBA6065. Next base: position 48,595 of record DASZXL010000002.1, on the reverse strand, counting down.
GACGGATTTACGAGGATATCGCTCTTCCCGGCAGTCTTCTCCACATTGTTCGCGGCCAGATAGGGCTTACCGCCTATAGGGACGACCTCCTTCTCCCATATGTCCCGGACGATCCCGATCGCGTCGCCGAAATACGACTCGGAATTCCATCGCTTCCATGCGAAAAGAAGCGCGAGCGCCGTATCGGTGTCCGCGTCGGACGCCGAATTCGCGCCACCCTCTGCGGAAAGGACGCCGTACGAGCCGTCTGCCCTCTCGCCGAAGAGCCAGCTCACGAGATGATCCTCCCTTCTCTGCATATTGTCCTTGGTCCACTGCCAGACGGCGTCGAACGTCGCCTTGTCGTCCATCCAGACGGCGCGAAGCATGGAATAGCTCTGGCCTTCGGACGTAGTGATGTTATCCCTCTGCTTGTCGAGCGCGCGAAGCGTGCCGGATTCGAGATAGTTCGCCTTGTACTCATACCATAGGGCCTGAAGCATATTGATCTTCGAGAATACAGGCGGCCGGGAATTGGCGATATTCCCGATATTGAAAGCGAACGCGAGGCAGAGCGCGACGACGGCGGCTATCGTAACGTATACCAAGACGGACAAGCTATTCTTTTCGTTTTCCATGGAATGCTTTACCTAATACGTATGTACATAAGCCGTTGTCTCATATAGACTTGGGGCATCGATGAAGACTATTGTCCTCTATCACAAAGACTGCAGCGACGGCACGACTGCGGCGGCTATCGTAGCCAAGAAATATCCGGACGCGCTTCTTTTCGCCGTGAGCCACGGAGCGACGCCGGAGGAATTGGCGGAGATCGCGGCGCAGGCATCGACGGGCGACCGGATACTCACCGTCGACTGCGTCATCGGCGTACGGGCATTCCTCGCCGCCGGCCACAAAGTCACGTCTATCGACCATCACATAAGCGTGAATGATGAATTCAAGGCTTTGGCGAAGGAAAACGCGGCCTTCACCTATGTATTCGACAATTCGAAATGCGGATCGTCTCTGACATGGTCGTATCTCTTCCCCGACGAGCATCTTCCCGAACTGGTGAAATACGTCGAGGATTTTGATCTCTGGAACTGGAAGCACGGCGACAATACGAAATATATAGCGAGCTATCTTTACCCCCTTTCCAATAAGCCCGAGGAAGTCAGAAAGCTCCTCGACGGACCCCTCGATGTCGCCCTAGAGAATGGCCGCATCATATCGGCATATTCCGATTTCATGCTTGCGCATGCGATAAAAGGCACCGAGCCGATCGATCTTCTGATCGGCGGATATACGGTGCCTTTCTATAACATCACCTCTTATAAATCAGAAGGCGGCAATATCCTCTCCACAGAGCGCGATCGCGCCGTCGCCCTCTTCACCATCGACGCGCATCGAGTGAAGATAAGCCTCCGAAGCCTCGATTCCCATACGCCGTCGGCCCTCGACATAGCGACGCTTCTCGGCGGAGGCGGCCACAGGAATTCATCGGGCGCGGCTATGACGCTCGAGACATTTTTTAAGGCTATAAAGAAGCCGTAGAGCATACGGGGAGCTATTACGCCACAGGATTCCTGCCTTGAATCACTCTGACGAGGAACATGATGATGGCGACGACGAGGAGTATATGGATAAAGCCCCCGACCGTGTATGAGGTCACGACGCCGAGGACCCAGAGTATTACGAGAAGCGTTGCTATGGTTACGAGCATAAAGATTAGTTATCGCTTATAAGGCTCGTCTCTAGTACGAGAACCTTCCGCCAAAAGTTACGCCGGGCTTCGGCAGACGCGTTAAAGGCCTCCCGAGAGGAGGCCCTTAGCGATGCTCGTGCCGTGTAAAGCATCGGCACTGGGAAGAATAGGTCTTCCCGCGAGCATGATTCCCTTGCAGCACTATTTTTGATCTTTTGAGATTATTTTGTTGAAAGAGTGTCTTCCGTATCTAATACGCGCCTTTTAGCTAAAAGTGTCCTATACAAGATCTCATATCTGTATCCTGGTTCGACGTCGCGGCTTCGGTCCGCCAGAAACAATGCCTTGCAAGGCCTCGTAATAGACAGCGAGAGAAAGACCGCCCGCCTTACGACCTCGGCTCTTCCGATCGATCGACACATGCCCTCTCTAAGACATATTAGCAACTGAATAATAAAAACTCCGATGGCGCGCCTCTTCAAGGGTTCGACGCCGTCCCTGGAGTATGCGAGATTCCTCGCCGCGGGCGCCCTCAACACCGCGACGGATTTCGTCGTGCTCAACGGCCTCCTCTTCTTCGCCGGCTCCGCGGGAAGGTCGACCTTGGCATATATCCTATGCAAGGCTGGCTCTTTCAGCGTGGCCGTCGCGCAGAGCTACTTCATCAATAAACTGTGGGTATTCGGCAAAAAAGACTCTTCCCTCGACGTCCGGAGACAGATCGAGGAAGGGGGTCGATTCGCCGCCGTATCCATCGCCGGGCTCATCGTCAATATCATCGTATCGTCCGCGGCATTCAAGCTCTTTGCCGGAGCGGGTATAGCCGATGTACGTCTACGCGCCAATGCGGGAGCGCTCTGCGGGGCCCTCGCGACAGTCGCCTGGAACTATATCGGGTACAAGCTCTTCGTATTCAGGCCCCTATCAACGACCCCTAACAAATGAAAAACTATGAACACGCACAGGCCCGTCCTTTCGATAGTCATACCCGCATATAATGAGGAACTAAGGATCGGCGCAACTCTCGCCGACATCAAGCGATTCTTTTCAGATAGAGCGCTCTCCTATGAGATCATAGTCGTCTCCGACGGAGCGACGGACGGGACCGAAGCCGTCGTCCGCGACTTTGCCGAGGGACTCCCCGCGCTAAGACTCATCTCGTATTGCAAGAACCGCGGCAAAGGATTCGCGGTCAAAGCCGGCATGCTCGCCGCCAAAGGCGAATACCGGCTCTTCATGGACGCCGACAATTCGGTCCGGATAGACTCCATAGAGCCATTCCTCCGCGAGATGGGCCGAAACGGCTGCGAGGTCGCTATCGGCTCTATCGATTCCGACGAATCCGGCGTGATCGATCGGGCAGGATGGCACCGCCGCCTCGCAAGCAAGGCATCGAGATTTCTTATCCGCGCCCTCGCGACGCCCGGTATACGCGACACTCAACGCGGCTTTAAGCTCTTCACCGAAAGGGCGGTCAAAGCGGTATTCCCTCTCCAGAGGACGGAGAGGTTCGGCTTCGACGTCGAGCTCCTCGTCATCGCCCGCGAGAAAGGCTTCGGCATACGAGAGATACCGGTATATTGGGAAAATCCGAGCGGATCGAAGGTAAGTCTACGATCTTACTACGAGTCCCTGATCGAGCTCTGGAGGATATACGTCAACATGCTCCGAGGAGCTTATAGGGCTTAAGCGAGAGACTATCTCTGAACGGCCGACGTCGTCGCCATGCGAAGAGGCCTGATATCGAGGGATCGCGCGGTAACGCTACCATCCTGATTCTGCGAGCCCGTGACCGATACGCTCTGGCCTACCGATACGTCCGAGATATCGCCCTGGACGCTCTTCATGACTTGAGTCGACGCGCCGACGAAGACGATCTTCGAGCCGCCGTCGAAGAGCTTCACCGTTATGGACTGGTCGTCTTTCGCTATGACGGAGCCCGTGACCATGCCGCCCATGCCTCCGTTCCGGGACATCATGCCAGCCGCCATAGCCATGTTCTGACCCGAGCCTCCGAATCGCATAGCGCCGCCGCGAGCGGGCATTCCATGAGAGGCATACGCATATCCTCCGTAGAAGAACGCCCCCGCCATGACGACCGCGCCTATAATGATCTTGGTTTTGATATTCATATTCTATTTGATTAAGACTCCCGGCCTCCCCGACCCTACTCGTATCGCAGGGCCTGGATAGGATTGAGGTCTGCCGCCCGCCGCGCCGGATAATAGCCGAAAGCGATGCCTATCGCCGTCGACACCCCGAATGCGAGAAGGACTGACGAGAGCGATACGGACGCGCTCAATACGCCGAACCATGTGAGCGCGAACGATATCGCCCACCCCAGCCCCACCCCGATCGCCCCGCCAAGGAATGTGAGAACGACCGCCTCTGCGAGGAACTGGAGATTGATATCGCGCTTCTTGGCGCCGATCGCTTTGCGCAGGCCTATCTCGCGCGTACGCTCGGTCACCGTCGTGAGCATCATATTCATGATGCCGATGCCTCCTACGACAAGCGATATGCCCGCGACGGCCGCAAGGAGCATGGTGAACGTACCGGTCACAGACGAAGCGGTCGCGACGATATCCGCCTGGTTGAGCACGCTGAAATCCGCCAGAGTCGGATCGGATATCTTGTGACGGGCGAGGAGATCGTCTGTCACTTCGGTCTGGAGATCGGTCATAGATCGCGCATCGATCGCTTGGACGCTGATGGTAGAGACGTGGTTACCGCCGGCAAGATAGCGCGACGCGCTCGAGAGAGGCACGTATATAGTATCGTCCTGACTGCCAAAGCCTGATCCGCCCTTGGCCTTGGTCACGCCGATGACGGTGAATTGGATGCCCCTGATGCGAATGATCTGGCCTGTAGGATCAGCGCCCTCGCCGAACAAGTCGTCGCGCGTCGTCGGACCGAGGACGGCCACCTTGGCTATAGACGCATCCTGAGCGTCGCTTATGAAATCGCCGATATCCATGCTCACATTCCTCACCGACGGATACACGCTCGTCGCGCCCACGACCGAGGTATTGGTGTTCGTGCCTTTGGCCGTGACCTGATAGCGCCCGGTGAGATCGGGCGCGACCGCCTTGGCAAGCGTGAGCTCGGATGCGAGAGCCTCGGCATCCGCGCGGGTAAGGGTCTGCGACGATCCGCGACTGAAGGATACCTGATAGCCCTGCGTCCTCTGAGAGCCGGGCATGACGATGACGAGGTTCGAGCCGATGGACTGGATGCTCGATTCGATGGCGTTCTGCGCGCCTGCTCCGATAGCGGTCATGGCAATAACCGATGCGATGCCGATCACGATGCCGAGCATGGTAAGGCCGGTCCTTACTTTGTTGGCGGACAATGCGGCATGGGTCTCTTCGAATAGATCTATGGCTCTCATATTATGGATTTGCCTTACGACGGGTATGGCTCCTGCTATCGCTCTCTATCTTGCCGTCTTTAATGAATATGATCCTCTTGGCATGTTCGGCGACGTCATGCTCGTGGGTAATGAGGACTATGGTGCGACCCTCTTCCTCATTGAGCTTCTGGAACGTGCCGAGCACGATCTCGCCCGTCCGGGAATCGAGATTTCCCGTCGGCTCGTCGGCGAGGATGAGCGTGGGATCGTTCACGAGGGCGCGGGCTATGGCGACGCGTTGGATCTGGCCGCCGGAGAGCTCGTTCGACCGGTGACTGAAATGGCTTTCATTGAGGCCCGATGAGAGAAGGGCTTTCTTGGCGCGCGCTTCGCGCGCACCCTCTTCTTCCTCCGCATACACCAAGGGCAACATGACGTTACGAAGAACCGTAGTCCTCGGAAGAAGGTTGAAAGACTGGAATACGAACCCTATCTTCCCTTTCCTGATATCCGCCAGCTCGTCATCGGACAGGGTCGACACGTCCTTGCCGTCGAGGCGGTATGCCCCCGACGTCGGCGTATCGAGCGCTCCCAGTATATGCATGAGGGTCGACTTGCCCGAGCCAGAGGGACCCATGATAGCGACGAATTCGCCGTCTTCGATGCTGAAACTCACGCCCTTCAGAGCCTGAAAGGCGACATCTGTTCCCTCGGAATATGTCTTGGTGACATCTTTGATTTCGATCATGGGATGCGGATCTGGAGAGTTATCGTATCTGAGTCGCCCTGAACGTAGCGCCTCCGGCGGCCCCGCCGCCGCGCGCGCCGCCGATGCTATTGAGGATGCTCGGCGCCGCGGCCTTAGACGCGCCCGTCGACCCCGCTATGGTGCGAGCGATGATCTGGGCGCCTTCCGCGATGCCGGAGACGATCTCTGTCTCTGAATCGTTCGACGAACCTATGACGACCGGCACGTTCGTCGGCGCATTATTCGACAATACCTGGACATAGGATGCGCCGGCCGCGGTCTTTACGGCGCCCGCCGGAACGATGAGCACGTCAGGCTTGGCGTCGGTGACGATGGCTGCATTCACGGTCATGCCGGGCTTTACGCGCTCGTCATTCGAATCGAATGCGATCTGGACGCTATACGATACGACTCCTTGCGATACGGTGCCGACCAGGTCGACGTTCGACACATGGCCTGCGAGCGTAAGCCCGTCGATAGCGTCGAACGTAAGAGTCACCTTCTCTCCCTTTGACACCTTGGCGGCGTCTATTTCATTGAGCGATATATTGACCATCTGCTCTTTGGTGACGAGCGTGGCTATCTGAGTGCCGTTCCCTGCCTTATCGCCCACTTTCGCTATGACTTTGGCGACGAGGCCGGCGAACGGCGCCGAGACGCGATGATCGGCGAGCGCGGTCTGGGCGTCAGACAGGGCCGATTGCGCCTGGCGAACGGCGAGCTCTGCCGATTTCATAGACAGATTCGCCGACGTGCCCGCGGTCTTGGCATTATCAATGGCGGAGAGCGCGTTCGTTATGCTCGATGAATCCGAATTCACCTTGCTCACATAGGAAGAGACCGACGATTTATCGGTCGCGAGTATCGCCGGCGGCACGGCGAGCTTGCCCTGAGCGTAGTCGAGCGTGCTATAGGTGCCTGAAAGGGCGCCGAGGAGCTTTTTGAGTATGGTATTCGTCTCGGTCAGGAGCGACACGACCTCAGCCTCCGACGATGATTCGGATATGTTCTTGTAGCGCAGGAAATTCGCCTGATATTCGTTTCGCGCGTCGTCGAAGGCGGCGCCCGCCTGCTCTTTGTATGCGACGGCGTTAGCGTCGACCTCGTTCGAAAGCTTTATATCAGAGAAGTACGGCGAATGAGACGGCGTGTAATAGATGTCGTTGAGGCCGGCGAATATGACGGGAAGGTCGATGGACGTGGCGACGATGGCGTTATAGCCGGTCTGATAGGCTTTGGCGACGTCGGACACGGACGAAGAGGCGGCCTGATCGTCCGATTCCTTCACGGCCTTATCGTAGCCGACCTTGGCATTCTCGAGAGCGAGCTCGGCGTCATCGACGGCGCGAGAGGCATCGGAGCTCTCGATCGTGGCAAGGGTCGCGCCTTTCGCGACGGTCTGTCCGTCCTCGACGGCGATCCAGGTGATATCGCCGGAGGCCTCGCTCGTGACGGTCACCTGATTCTGAGCGGCGACCTGGCCGGATCCGGACACGGATGTGACGAGCGTGCCTCGTTCTACGCTCGCGAGGACGTATTTGGCCGGCGCCGTCGCGGCAGACGACGTGCGGTATGCGCCGTATCCCGCGACCGCGACGGCGCCCACCGCCACGACGGCCATTACCTTATGAGCGATCGCCCACGCCTTCACCTTTCCCAAAATTCCTAAAGCCTTGATTTTATTCATAGATGTTTATCGTTGCGTCGATACGCCGAACCCGTCGCCTGACGGCAGAATGCGGATGAACCGCGCCTGTATCACGCCCGACTGGTCGGGCTCTCCGAGGACCACCGTGAACTGCTCCGGCTGTATATCGCTCGTCGAAGCGTTCCCTCGGAACATGCGTACGGCGGTAGCGCCGCTCACCGTCACGGTCTGCTCGCGATTGTCGGGGCTCGCGACCACAAAGGACGGCAAAGAGACCGATACGACCCTTCCCGCGGTGCCATGGCTTGCCGGAAACCTATCGTCGGTCGGGATCGCGGCCGTCCATCCCATGTTCATATCAGGGCCTTGGACCATCCGGACATAGCGCTCGCCCGAGCGATACGAGAATGCGGCCTTGTGATAGCCGACGGACACGCCCGCCTGGAATATGAGGAGCATGACGATCACGGCGACGAGGACGATGCCTATGCGGCGGCTCTTGTCGGGACCGGAGAACACCTTGTTCCACATATCGTCGAAGCGCTTGTTAAGGGAATCGTTCATGGCGATAAAAGATAGGATAAAGAGATTAAGCGAACGCTAGGCGGTTAATGCGACGTCATGCCTCGCGCGCACGAGCCTCCCCGCCGACATCACGGAGCCGACCGATATGAGCCCGGCCCCGAGGACGAGAGCGAAGCCGAAAGTCGGCGCGGATTCGAGGAGCGACCATACGAGCTCTCTCGAATATGCGAGCATGGCCGGACCATCGGAGAATATGAGCGAAACGTACTGAATAAAGCCTGAAGCTTCCACCGCATTCCAGACATAGAGAGCCGAAGCGACGAGCGCGGAGAGAGATGCGAGAGCGAGCGCAACGAGCGCGGAGAGTCGCGCCGTCCACGCCCGCCTCTCGAGAGACGCGACGCGCATGCGGATGTCCCCTCGGAGAGCCTCCGGAGCCTTGTCCGCCGCTATATAAGAGAAAGGATTCCTGTCTATCGCCATGTTCGGTATACGCTAAAAAATAAGGTTTTGGTGCAGGGCTTTATACGGCTCTAAGGGCCTCGATAGCCCCTGTCCTCGAGCTTATTACGGAGTGCGATAATAGCCCTCCTATAGTGGCTTTTAACGGTATTGAGAGGCTTCCCTATGGCTTCTCCCGCCTCATCGAACGTCATACCTTCCTTATCATGAAGGATGACGATAGCGCGCTGGTCCGGCGTGAGCTCCTCGAGCGTCTCGTCAAGGACGCGCGCGAGCACGGCCCAATCGAAGCTCGCGGGTATGTCTACGCTCTCGTCAGGCAACGCCTCTGCCATATCTTCTGCGTCCTTAAGCTGGACCGACGAGAACGAGAGGTCCTTTCTCTTGCGGAGGACGTCGAGGGTCGCGTTACGGGCGATGGTGAATATCCACGGGGACACGTTCCTGCCCGCTCGGTATCGCTTCCTGTTCTTCCAGACCTTGATGAACGTCTCTTGCGCCGCATCGGTAGCGATATCGGCGGAACCGGAGAATCGGAGCGCGAAGCCGTATATGCGATCGATATAGCGCGAGACGAGCTCATCGAACGAGCGGGCGTCGCCCCGCTTCGATGCCTCCATCAATTCGATGTCTGTGCGCTCCATAGGCAGGAATGATTGTACGCAAAAAGCCTCTACCGCGATAGAGGCTTCGTTCGCGCGGGCTCGGATCTAGTATGCGGCGGTCTCGGACGAAGAGGCGCTGGCATTCGCGTCATAATGAGCCTTCATGGTCGTGCGCACCGCATTCACGAGGCGCGCCTTCGCCGAGGATGAGAGCGAGGCCGACGATTCGCCCTTGGCGATTACGCCCGCGGTCATATCGAGGTCATTCTGAAAATCCGCCGTGGTGTCATCCTTCACGAAAAGGCTGTGCCACCACGGATAGTCGACCGACACTTCGCCTGACGCATCGACCGTGGCCTTCACCGTAGCGGAGACGGGCAGGATGCCGAGCACTTTCATCGGCTCGCGATACCAGACGGATACGTAGCTGTCCCCGGTCGATATCTTGACCACATTCTCATCGGCCATGATGACGCCTCGGGAATAAGTCTCGAGATCGGCCGATGACGTGACATTCGCCGGCGCCACGTATTCGGTCGTAGTCGCTTTGACATCGTCGCGAGATATAGAGAAAGTCTCCACTCGAGCGCTCGTATTGATTTTCGTATTCGTATCGGTCTCTGCGCCTGTTTGCGCATTCGTCTGCGCGCCCGAATCGGTTCCGTTCTGCACGGAACCGCCGACAGACGTGGACGCAGAGGCCTTCACAACGTTTTGCACTACGCCGCCCACCGATACGCCTGTATTAAGTCCCGCATTAATATCCGTCCGTATCTGGGCCGATACCGGCAGAGCCGCCGCCAAGGCTATCGAGAGGGCAGAATATGCCAATGCCTTAGTTTTCTTCATAGAGTTTCGTTAGTCTGGTAACGGACGCGCCCTTCTAACAGTGCGCCCTTACGAATACTACGAAAGCTCGCTCGAAATGTTCCCCTCTGTGGATAGTCCTCGCTAGAGACGGAGGTATTTGCGGACCGCGAGATAACTCGATATGGCGCCGAGGACCGATCCCGTACCGATGATGACGCCCATGATCATCGGCATATTGTTCACGTAATACGCGAAGAGACTGAAGCCGCTGAAGAACGTGGCGGTCACGTTCGAAACCCAGAAGGTCGCGGGATAGAGGAAGACGAGGGTGATGACCGCGGATACGAGGCCATACATGATGCCCGATATAATGAACGGCCCGCGAACGAACCGGTTCGATGCTCCCACGAGCTTCATCACGGCGATCTCTTCTCGAGCTATGTATATAGCCAATCGTATGGTGTTGAAGACGATGAGGATCGATATGACGATGAGAGCGAGCGTGAGCGCCAATGCGATCTTGGTGCCGCCGCTTATCATGCGCGTCAGGGTGTCGATCGCGGTCTTGTTCTGGTAGTAGTTGATCTTATCTATGAATGCGCCTCCCTCCCCGCCCTCGGAGTCGAGGAATTTCGCGATGCCCTCGTACTGGGACGGCTCCTTTGCCTTGATATTCAATATCGCGCCCAGAGGATTTTCGCCGAGCTCGTCGAGGGCCTGGAGCGTGATCTGGTCGTTCGCGTGGAGAGTTCTGAAATTCTCGAGAGCCTCGTCGCGCGACACGTATTCGACGCTCGCGACCTCAGGCAAGGCTTCAAGCTTCTTCTGAAGCGCGAGGACGCTGTCCTCTTCCGCCGTCGGCACGAAATAGACGTTCACGTCCACCTTGGCCTTGATCTGATCGAGAGAGGAATCGAGGAGCGCTCCCGCGAACATGATGCCGCCCAAGGTGAAGAGCGTGAGAGTCATGATGAGGACGGACGAAAGGGACACGAATCCGTTCCTCCAGAAGGATACGAAGCCCGACTTCACTATTCGTTTGGTGTTGATCCAGAACATGAGCGGATTATAGCAGACTCCTCATTATCTTAGAGCTCCTTATATTCAGGCGCGGTCGCCGTCGGATCGATCTCGACGACATGGGTCGTCGTGAGCGCGCCTGATATGCCGCGTATGGTGACGTAGTACTTCTCCGCTATCGGCTTCGAAAGGCGCACCGAGAATGTGGTGCCAATGAGCCCACCGGTATTCACGTACTGATCATAGGCGGGATTGTAAGACATCAGGGCCGAGGAGCTCTCCGCGCCTCCGAAGTAATACGTCGGCGACACGTCGTCAGGAAGAGACGCGCCCGAGGCAGAACGTATCGATTCTACGGACAGGGTTACCGGGGCGCTGAATCCTGAGACCGGATTGACCGACACGTTGCCCGGCTGAGACATTGCCGGAGACTGGGCGATGAATCGTATCGGGAGCCTCGTCTGACCGCTTATGGTGAAGCCTGAGAGAGCGCCGCCGTTACCGCCCCCATTCCCTCCGCCGCCCCCGTTATCGACGTTTCCGACGTTGCCGTTATTGTTATCGTCGGTACCCGCATTCGTCTCGTCATTGTCATATATAGACGAGCAGCCGGGATCGCTCATATCGGTGAGCCCGTCGCCGTCGTTATCCGTCCCGTCGGCGCATTGCGCCGGAGCCGCCGGACTGACGCACTGGCCCGCGCCGTTCTCCGTCGCGCCCGGAGGACAGACGCAGTTCTGGCCGCTCTGGATTCGATCGGCAGGGACCGAAGGCTGGACGCCGCCTATGTTGACGCACATATCGGTCGGCGTCACTGCCGGAGGATCGCATCTGAACGTCCTCGGCATATTGGAGAGAGCGCTGTTCATGCCGTCTTCCTGGCCCGATGAATTAACGCCTATGCCATAGAGATACACGGTGACGTCAGAGCCCGTCTTGAGAGAGTCGGGAGTCGGTATGGAGAAGCCGTGAGCTCCCGATATGCCGTATACCGCATCCACGTCAGGCCTGTCGCTGTCCGCTCTATAGCCGCCGACGATCTGGCCCGACCCCGCCGGTCCGTCTTTGTAGAGGTGGACGGTGACGGAGGTGTTCGGAGAGTCAGAGTCGAATGCCCAGCCGCTGATCGCATTGCAGTCTGCCGCGTCCACGAAGCCGGTCGGGCTCTTATCCACGGCGACCACGCTGAACGGCATCTCAGCGGTAGCGAGGCCGGTGGTGCCGACCGATACGTACACGGGAACCGGGCAGGTATACGGCGTAGGAGGAGTGACCTCTTCGATGCCGTTCTCGCCGTAGTTCTCGGCATAGGTGGAATAATCGAGGCAGGTGCCGTCTTCATAGTGGTCTATCCTCTGCTCTACGCTGTCGCCGAAATAGCTCTTCAGCACATAATTGCCGGGCGGCAAGGCGCCCACGCTCCTATCGAAGTAGGGGCCGTTGATGGCATGGCCGCTGTTGACGATGCGGTCTTGGCTGTCGTGGATCTCATAGGCGTAGGTTATGGTCCTCTTCGCGCCATTCGAGCACCACTGATAGGTATTGCTGAAATCGCCGGAGAATCCGATGCTGTCGCCTTCATTCCAGACGCTCTGCATGTTTATGGTGCCCGTGAGCGTATTGCCGCCCTTGTCGGTCCACGTAACGGTATCAGCGGAGGCCGGATGCGCGAAGCCAAGACCGATTATGAATGCGATGGCGAGGGCCGCCGCCGGAGGAATGGTCGCGGGAGGAATGCCCTTACCCTTGCTCTTGAAAAGCTTGACGAGGAGAGCGATAAGGAGCGCGAAAAGAGCGACCGTAGCGACCGCTATGGCGACGAGCATGCCCTGAGAGTCCTCTTCCGGAGGGAGCGGCATGGCATAATCCGCGGATGCGAGCTCGCGCTCGCCGTCAGCGATGCTTACATGGGCGGATATAGGCGAACAGGCAGAATCGATGGTCATAGATCTGATTATAGTGAAAGAAGTGGCGAGAAGAGGCACTTTGAGATCAGGACCGCAGGACTTGTCGCCAGAACGAAGCGATACGACAGCCTGAGCCGCGACAAGCTTGGTGCCGTCGCCGAGGCGGGAATCCGGGAAAGAGTCGGCGGAAGGCGTCCAGACGAGAGTCGCCTCGGCCTGGTCTCCCTTCTTATACGCCGTCTTATCGAGGGAAAAGCTCTGGATGGTGGCGCTCGGACCATAGACGACGATATGGGCGCGAACATCGTTCGACGCCTCTCCTGACATCGGCGCGAGGCGCGCGATGATGTCATAGGCCTGAGGGATCGCAGGCAAGGTAAGAGGAAGGTCTATGCGCTTCGTCTCGGAGCTCCGGAGCATATAGTCTTCGCCTGCGACGTTAGCGGAAGAGAGCGGGCCCGATCGAGAACGGAGATACGTATCGAAATAGGATTTCACCTGGACCGGGTCGGCGCTGAAATTCTTGACCGAGCATGAGAGCGAGAGCTTCTCGGTAGGTTTCACCGCCACGCCCCCCTCGAGAGTATAGCGTTTGTCCGCCGTCTCTCCAGCGACCTTGAGATAGCAGGACGACTGATCGATGAACACGCCGTCAGTCGGCGCCGAGAGCGTGATATTGCCTGGGATTATGAGCGTACCCAGAGGGAAATTCGCAGCCGTCTGGGCGCGGACGCCGACACGATATGCGCCGGAAAGCGACTTCGGAGCCGCGTACGTATATGAGATTTCTTTCTTATCCCCCGCCCCGAGAGCGATGTCGCCTTCGATCGGCGCCTCGTCGACGACCGACGAGAGGTCGGACGAGAGCAGGATGACGCTCGTCTTTATACCCGATGTCGGGGCGCCGCCGTTCTTGACCGAGAACGTCACCGCGACCGAGCGATCGGTCTGTACGGCCTTTCCTGTCTCGAGAGATATCTTGGCAAGCACTTCGGCTTGCTGTCCGGCGGTCTGGGCTAGCGCCATGACGGGCGCGGACGCTAAGGCGAGGCCGAAGACGAGGGCTCTGACGATGCGAAAGATCATATTGTTCATACTGCTCATAAATTACTAATATGCGCGGGGTGATGTACGCGTCATGAGATATTATACCCGATATCGGCGCCCGTTAGATAGCGTATTTTCCCTCAGGGTCGTCCCTTACGACGCGGCCCTTCTCCATGGTGACGACCCGCCGTCCTATATTCTCTATAACGCCCTTATTATGGGTCGTAAGTATGACCGTGGTGCCCAGATCGTTGATCTTTTTCAATATCTGGACGATCTCGAACGTGTTCACGGGATCGAGGTTGCCAGTCGGCTCGTCGGCGATGATGAGATCGGGCTGATTGACGATGGCGCGGGCTATGGCGACGCGCTGCTTCTCGCCGCCGGAGAGCTCGTGCGGGAAACTCCAGATCTTCCTGCCGAGATCGACGAGGTCGAGGACATGCGGGACGTCGGATGCGATCTCCTCGTCGGTCCTCCCCGCCGCCTCCATAGCGAACGATATGTTCTCGAACACCGTCTTGTTAGGTATGAGCCTGAAATCCTGGAAGACCGTGCCGATGCGCCGGCGATAGGCCGGCATCTTGGTCCTGTTTATCTTGTTCACGTCCGTCGATTCGAAAAGGACCCGGCCTTTGGTAGGCCTTTCTTCGGCGAGGATCATCTTTATAAGGGTCGTCTTGCCGGCGCCCGAATGACCGACGATGGAGACGAACTCCTTCGGCTCTATATGGAGAGAGACCTCTTCGAGCGCGACCGAATCGTCGGAATATACCTTGGTTACTTTGTCGAATCGAATCATACGAGAATATATTCTAGCGTTCCCGATTATACCACGCTACGGGAAGCCTATATGTTCCGCTCGGCCTCGATAAAGGCGTCTATGCCGCCCGAGAGGACGGCGTCGACGTTAGCGGTCTCGACGTCGGTGCGGTGGTCTTTGACCATCTTATAGGGATGGAGCACGTACGAGCGGATCTGATTGCCCCATTCGATATCCGTGGTCTTCGATATCTGCATGCCCTTCTCTTTCGCCGCGCGCTCGTCCTCGCGCATCTTGTAGATCTTGGCCTTGAGTATATCCATGGCCCGCGACCTATTGTCCGCCTGCGAGCGCTCACTCGATACATGGACCGATATCTTGGTCGGTATGTGGACGAGGCGCACCGCAGTCTCGCGCTTGTTCACGTTCTGGCCGCCGGGACCCGACGATTTGGCGAATTCGATCTTGATCTCCTCTGCGGGAATCTCGAGCTTCTCCGTCTTCTCGAATTTCGGTATGACTTCGACGAGCGAGAACGACGTATGACGGAGCTTCTTGGCGTTAAAGGGCGATATGCGGACCAGGCGATGGACGCCCGACTCGTTTTTAAGCGTGCCATAGGCGCCTTTGCCGCCGACCTCGAACGTCACATTCCTATAGCCGCCATGGTCGTTCTGACTATCATGAAGGAATGACACCGACCAGCCTTTCCTATCGGCGTATTTCACGTACATCTCAAGAAGGATGCGCGAGAAATCCTCGGCATCGTCGCCGCCCGCGCCGGAGAATAGAGTGATGACGGCATTCCCCTTCTCGAACCTATCGGCCTCGGCAAGCGCGGCTTTAAGGTCGCTTAATTCGCGGAGAACGGTCTGGGCCCGCTCTTTATCATCCCAAAAGGAGGCCTCGGCCATGAGCGTCTCGATCTCTCCTATGCGCTTCTTGGTATCGTTCATCATTAAAAGTATAGCATTGGACCCCGGTAAGCCGGCGCAAATAAAAAGGGCTGGTGCGATCGGCACCAGCCCAGAGCCTGCGGTTTTCGGCGAAAAGACCTCCCGGCGCGAGGTCGATGCGGCTGCCGAGAACCGAGGCTTACGCGCAGACGCAGAGGCGATCTAAGGATCGGGGGTAACCACCAATCGTCGCGGCGTGTACGGATGATATATCAAGGCGGCCATATGTCAACATCGCCTTCTCTTTTGCAAAAAGGGCCAAAATAAACTATAGTGGGCTTTGTCTTTTCGGAATTCAGCCAACATAGCTCAGTTGGTAGAGCACGTCATTGGTAATGACGAGGTCTCCAGTTCGATCCTGGATGTTGGCTCCGTCAGTCGTTCGAAAGATCAATACTGCCACCTTAGCTGTTTTGGTAGATAACAACGAAGGTGGTAAATTGTCAGAGCAATATCCCTGTAGGCCACCTTAGCTCAGCTGGTAGAGCAATACTTTCGTAAAGTAGAGGTCCCGAGTTCGACTCTCGGAGGTGGCTCCAAAAAAGACGGCGCCGGATGAAACAATATGTCTATGGCAGGCGTATACTATAGGCGATATGAGCACCATACCCCCTGAAACCATAGAGAGGGCTCGGAAAGGCGACATCCTCGCCTTCGAAGAGATAGTATCGACGTTCGAGAAGCCCCTCTGGAGCTATCTTGTGCGCCTCGTCGGCTCCCGTGACGACGCCGAAGACCTCATACAGGACACGTTCGTAAAGGTCTTCAAAAATATAAAGACCGTCGATCCGTCGAAGAATATCAAGTCGTGGATATACACCATCGCCACGAATACGGCCTACGATTTCCTCAGAAAGAAGAAGCGCCAACCGACGGTCGAGCTTGACGAAGAGTACGAAACAAAGCCTGACAATGCCTCGTATTACTCGGTGTCGACTGAAGACAGCGTTGAAACGAAAGACGTCGCGGCCGCGATAACCAGGCTCGACCTCCTCTATAGGGGGCCGATAATCTTGTATTACAAAGACGGATTCAGCTATGAGGAGATAGCGAGCATGCTCTCTATCCCGATCAATACGCTGAAGACCCGCCTTTCAAGGGCAAAGAAACAGCTGGCCAGCCTCCTCGTGAACTACGAATAGATCGCAAAACACACAAACATACATGAATCAAAAGGAACACATATTCACTGACGCTATGATCGAAGCCCTCCCCGAGGAGCAGATGCCGGAGCGTCTCCACGGCAAGATAATGAAGCGCGTATTCCTCGCGGGATACGGCAAATACCTGGCCTTCTCGGGAGCTATCCTCTGCCTTAACTTGAGCGTCCTCTCGTTTGATCTCTATCGCGCGCTCACCACCGCCGACGCGACAAAAGCCCTCGAGGGCCTCCGAGCGACCTTCGCGATGACGCCGGCGTATTTCTCGTCGGCCATAAGCGCCCTTTATCGCATCCTTCCCCTCCAATCGATCCTCGCTACACTCTTCACGATCATAGTGTCGGCGTATATCACGACGATCTTCGTCCGCGTATACCGAAATCCTCACGGCATCAAGATACTGAAGATGTAGAGCTCATGCCTGCTCGAAAAAACCCTCCGTACGGAGGGTTTTTTCTTAAGGCGTACGCGAGATCGCTCTAATATGCCGGCGCGCCGGTAGAGTCGCCGCCGGTCGAACCCGGCAGATTCACCTGTATAGCCGGAGAGGTATTATCAGCGGGAGCCCCGGCCGGACGGGACATGACGAACCAGACGATAAAACCCACGACGATCACGATGAGGATGACCAGGATAGCGTTCATCGTCGAATTGCTCTCATTCATATGTTTATTTCGATTAATGCCCGCCTGTAGTACGAAAAAGCCCATGGCTTAGGGCTCATGGGCTCTTTCAGGATGCGCGAGTGACGGGACTCGAACCCGCGACCTCTTCCGTGACAGGGAAGCGCTCTAACCAACTGAGCTACACCCGCATTGTGCTTAACTAATCAAAACAGCTACACCCGCATTTACATATGTGCGCGACTTATTTAATCATAGGCAGACTAAAAAATCACGTGTGTCGGGGGTGGGAGTCGAACCCACGACCCCAGGCTTATGAGTCCTGTGCTCTAACCAACTGAGCTACCCCGACATATTATCGACCCCCGCTTACCTAACCAAAACAGCTACCCCGGCATGATCGATCTGCTCCCAAGCCCCACTTTTGGCCGGAGATTTGCATACCTTATCACGACACGACCTCTTTTCCAAGGCAACTGGGCGTTTTTGAAAGAAAAGATCCCCTGCCCCGTAGTATCAATGTGTCCTTCTAATAGTGATCGGTAAAAGCGCTTCCTCCGCCCGAGGCAAGCGCTTTTATCTTAGTGAAACAATTAGGTCGTCATTTCCTGTACTATCTATGTATATAGGCTTATAAACGTATGAACAACGAAAAAAACTATGGCATGTGGGCGGTCGGCGCGATCGTCGTCATCCTGATCGGACTTAGCATGTATTTCTGGGCCAATCGCGATAACGGGATCGCGACTGACGCTACCTCTACCCCGTCAGGATCGACCATGATCCTTCCCTATGGCACAGCGACCTTGGCTTTGGGCCAGCAAGGTGTCTTCCCCGGCATCACTATCATTCCCTTGTCCGTATCGCAGGACAGCCGCTGCGCGGCAGGCGTCCAGTGCATATGGGCAGGCACGGTGCAGGTCGTCGTGCGATCGGCATTCGATAACGGCGCGTCCCGCCAGGACGTCATGACGCTCGGTTCCACAACCTCAGTCGGCGATTTCAGCGTATCTCTCGTCTCGGTCCAACCGGAAGCGCGCGCGGACGTCGATATAAAAGATGCCGACTATCGATTCACGTTCGACGTCCACCAGAGCGCGGACGGCGTGACGCTCGAGGGGAAGGGATAGACGCGGCATTACTTTCGTAAGATCTGTTCCATCGCCTTGCCTTTCGCGAGTTCGTCTATCAATTTATCGAGATATCGGATCTCCCGCATCACTCGGTCCTTGATCTCTTCTATTCGGACCCCGCAGATCACGCCCTTGATCAGGAATCTCTTAGGGTTGGGCTTCGAAGCCTTTGTATAAAAAGTCTCGAAGTCCGTCCCTTTTTCTAGATGTCTTTCGAACTGCTTCTGGCTATAGCCGGTCAGCCAGCGAATGATCTGATCGACCTCTGCCTTGGTACGTCCTTTCTTCTCCGCCTTGGCGATGTAGTACGGATAGACTCGGGCGAAGCTTGTGGCATAGAGTCGATGTTTGAGCATAGGTTAAGTCTGCTTACGCTCTTATAATAAACTAAATTTCTGATAGCAAAAACCGCCCCATGGGCAGCTTTCGTTTGACTTGTTGCGGGGGCCGGATTTGAACCGGCGATCTTCAGGTTATGAGCCTGACGAGATACCACTTCTCTACCCCGCGATATTGCCCCGCTTTTAATACGACCACAAAGTGAGGTAAGAACAATTATACCACCCTCAAGGGACCGAATCAAGCCCTTTCCGCGGCCCAAGACGGCTATATATGGTAGAACTCGCTGAAAACCTGCTTATAGAGGTCTATAGTCTGTTTTGCCTCCCGCTCGTTTAATTGATAGTCAGTGCCTTGATGCGCGATCTGGTTTCTGACCTTGTGGGCAGTCCAGGCTTGCTCGATGGTGAGGAAATCACCCTTTTCGACGCCCTTCAGTTTGTCTCCGATGGAATCGCCCTGATAACCCTGCTTTTCGAGCACGTCGGCGAGCATGATGTCAGCCTCCAATATAGCGAGCCTCCAATCCGACGGATTGTTCGAATTGATATGGGTCATAACCTGCTGCCAGCGCTTGCCCAGGTCTTCATCGTGGGATTCGTGGGCCGCAGGCGCGTTCAGGGCGGCCTTACGTGCTTCGAACTTCTCCTTCTCCTCCTTGCCTATCTGCTTCAAGCGCATGCGCGCATATATGATGACGAAGAAGACGAAGAGCGAGAATATGACGGCGAACGGCTTGATCAGGTTTATGTAATGGATGATCCAGTTGAGTATGGCGACGAGATCGAAATTCTGGAAGAAATCGACGATGCGCAGATATACGTATTCGACGTTGAGAAATGTGACGCTGTCCATATGTGGAAGTGCCGAAAGGCATCTCTATTCTACCTCGCCGAGGAATTTCTTGCCGAGAGCGAAGAGCACGTCTTCGCGGCGCATATCGGCGATGATCTGGAGACCTATAGGCAGGTCCTTGCCGCCTTCCTGTTTAGAGCCGGCAGGAATGGACATAGCGGGCACGCCCACGAGATTCGCGGTGACCGTGAAGATATCTTCGAGATACATGGCGACCGGGTCCGATATCTTGTCCCCTATTTTAAATGCCGGAGCGGGAGCGGTCGGCATGATGATAGCGTCGACGGATTCGAACGCTTTGACGAAATCTTTTTTAAGGAGCTCGCGGACGGCAGAAGCTTTGTTGTAATAGGCGTCATAATAGCCCGAGGAGAGCACATATGCGCCGAGCATGATGCGTCGGCGCGCCTCGCGGCCGAAGCCTTCGCCGCGCGAGAGAAGATAGTCATCGAGGAGCGTCGCGCCGTCTTTGTGATATCCGTATTTCACGCCGTCGAAACGCGAGAGATTGGTCGAAACCTCTGCGGGCATGAGGACATAGTAGACCGCCAGAGAATATTCGATATTTGGGAGCTCTATATCGCGGATTTCGTAGCCCATGCCGCGGAATTTCTCGACAGACGCCTCGAATGCGCGCATGACTTCAGGATCGATGCCGTCGCCCGTGAGAAAGTGGCGTGGTACGCCAATAACCGGTTTCTTTGGAGTCGCTGTTTCAGGAATCGGATCGATAGAGGTCGAGTCATAGCGGTCCTTGCCTTTCATAGCGTCAAAGAGGATCTCTGCGTCAGCCACGGTCTTGGTGAGCGGGCCGATGATATCGAGGGATGATCCCATGGCCATGAGACCGTGGCGGGATATAGAGCCATAAGTCGGTTTGAGGCCGACGACGCCGCAATATGACGCGGGCTGGCGTACCGAACCGCCCGTGTCAGAGCCGAGCGCGGCCAAAGCCAGGCCGCCGCCTACGGCGGCGGCCGATCCTCCCGACGAACCCCCCGCGACCCTCGCGAGGTCGTGCGGATTCTTGGTCACGCCAAACGCGGAATTCTCCGTCGATCCGCCCATAGCGAATTCGTCCATGTTCGCGCGGCCGATGAATACGGCGCCCGCCTCCTTCAATTTTTTGATGGCCGTCGCATCGTACGGAGCGACATAGCCGTCCAATATCTTCGATGCCGACTGGGCGCGGCGGCCTTCGATCAAGATATTGTCTTTGATCGCCAAAGGGATGCCGGTCAGAGCGACAGCCTTGCCTGCCTTGATACGGAGGTCCGCCGCATCGGCCTGCTTCAGAACGTCCTCATAGACCTCGAGATACGCATGGATATCGCCGTCGCGCTTCTTAATCTCGGCGAGATATGCCTCTGCGAGATCGCGCGCGGTGAATTCGCCCTGTGTGAGAGCGTCATGCGCCTTCTGTATGGTGAGAGTAGAGAGATCTATCATATTATTGCGATCCGCCGAGGATCTTCTTTACTTTGACGAACTTCCCTTCCTTGGTCGTTTCATGTTTCGGCGCCAATGCTATGAGCTTGTCCGTGAATTCGCCCGAATGATGCGGATCCGCATCCTCGCGCATGACGTTTTTGTTCGCCGATATGACCGGATCCGTTCCGGCTCCGGAGGCGGTTTTCAATTTGTCGACATACGCCAGAATAGACGTCATCTCGCCCTGCATGCGGACAATCTCGTCTTCTGAGAGCTTGAGCCGGGAGAGCCCGGCTAATTTCACGATGTCTTCGCGGGATATCATAGCGGTGTAAGCGCTTCCCACTATAGCAAATAAGGCTCAAAACGGCGAGAAACGGGGCTCCCGTCTTGCCTTACCTCGAAAGCGCTGCGCGCGTGAGAGGACCGTAGAAGCCCGTAACAGGGACGCCCATATCCTTCTGGAACGCCTTCACCGCGGCGAGAGTGGCAGGACCGAACACGCCGTTCGGGGCGGCCTTGAGATATCCCTTTGCTACAAGAGCCGATTGGAGAGCTGTCACTTGGCTTCCCATATCGTGATACTGCATGTCCTGGGCGGGAGCGGACGATGCAGGGACCTGTATCGCATTGCGAGCCGTCTCCGCCTTGTCAGGAGGGATGACGCCGACCTTGATAAGCGTTTCGATGAATGCCGAGAGCGACGGAAGCGATATAGAGGCTGCAGGATTCACAACCGTCACCGTATTGCCCGTGAAGACGGAGACGAGGCTCGTGACGACGTTCGCGATCGCCCTGCGAGTGGATGACGACGGACGCGAGCTTCCTCCCGACGACGGAGTCTCTACGACAGGGGTCACGCAAGATGACGTAACGAGGCTCGTGACGGAGCCATAGCCTGTGGCCGTAGGATTAGTCGCGTATGCGCGGAAATAGTATGTGGTCTCGCACGTCAGAGACGATATCGAGGATGAGAAGGACGCCGTGCCTGTCTGCGATCCGAGGGTCGAGGTGGCGATGACGTCAGTCAGGGATGAGGACGTTCCATATGCGAAACCGGACTGGGTGGCGTTCTGGCCTCCCGTCGCGGATATAAGGCCGTTCAGAGTCGCCGCAGTCTGACCGATCGAAGACGCGGCAGAGGTGGTTACGGAGGGCGCGACGCATGCGGAGGTCGTAAAGGTCGTATCAGAGCCGTAGGACGTGCCCCCTGAGTTCGTGGCGTATGCCTTCGTATGATACAGGGTATTGCAAGCGAGGCCCGTCGCAGAAGCAGTGAAGGCTCCGGTCGAGAAAGAGCCCGACTCGGTGGTGGTCGCTCCGTAGGCAGTCGTGAGGCCGTAGATAGCGCCGCGGATAGAGGCGTTCGCCCCGCCCGTGGCCGTGATGTTGCCATTAAGCGTCGCGGACGAGTTAGCGATAGAAGAAGCCGCCTGCGTGGTCACTGTCGGGGCGCATGCGGAGGTCGTGAACGATAGGATCGATCCATATCCCGTGCCGGCCGTATTCGTAGCATAGGCGCGGAAGTAATAAAGGGTGTTACAGGTGAGAGACGATATATTCGAGTTGAATGAGGCGTTACCCGTCTGCGATCCGAGGGTCGAGGTGGCGATAACGGTCGAGAGATTCGAGGCAGTGCCGTACGCGAAGCCCGATTGCGTCGCATCTGCGCCTCCCGTCGACGTGATCGAGCCGTTAAGCGTCGCCGTCGTCGCGGCGATCGAGGACGCGGCGGACGTCGTGATCGTCGGAGCGATCGCGCTGCCCGACTGCTGGACATCGAAGGTATGGGTCGAATAGCCTCCGGTATAGCTGAAATATATCTTGCCCGAGGAATTGGACGTGCAGGAGCCGGCCGAGCACGCCGCACCCGAGATGTTGCCCGTCGCGGCCACGCCGTCGATCTTCACGTCATATGAGGTGCTCGGATCGAGGTCGCCGATCATATGATACGTCGTCGTGGCGCCCATGTTCGTAGAAGACTCCGTCCAGGTCTTGTGATGGATGCCGCTGTTGCTCCAAAGAGAGATGCTCACATCGAGCCATGCGTCTGCGCTCTGCGACGTAGTCGTCGCGGCGAACGTCGCATATACACCCGACGCGGTCGAAGTCGAGAGTCCGTAGAATTTACCAGTCTCGAACATACGAGCTCCCGCGCCGACATCGACGAGGTCGGTGCCTGTCGTCGAAGCGGCGGAGAGATAATGAGGGTATGCGTATGGAATGTAATTAAGGCCCCACGTATTGGTGGAAACGCACTTATACAGGGCTCCGTCGGCGCTCGTGCCGTTCGACGTATCCCAGTTGCCGCCTTGGTCGGTGGCCCAATAACCGCTACCGGTCGAGCAAGTGCCGGGACGAGATGCCAAGACGCCGCTCGTCACACCTGTATTCGTATCGAATCCGGCGTCGGCGAAGAAATCGCGGTTCGACTGTATCATGTCCCTCTCAGTGAAGGTGCTTCCGTAGAGCGATATAGCCGCAGAATCGACCGTGGCGAGATTTCGCGGCCATGCTGCGCCGCCGAGGAGATTGCCCCATACATAGTAAGGCTCGCTCGCTGCGCTTTTCGGATCCTTGCCCACGCCTATCTGATCGGCTATAGGATAGTCGTTCGGGGTCTGCCTCTGAACGAAGTTGCCGCATGAGCCCTGATATCCGTAGTCCGTAAGATAGAGCCATGCTGCATTAGCGCCCTGCGAAAGATTCGGTGCCTTATTACCGAATACGATACCCGTGCCGCCGCGAAGCTCGATAGCGGTCCACGCGTTGGCGCTCGAGGTCCAATAATTATTGTAGACTTCCATCTCCCTCACGCCGCGCGCCGGAGACGAGTTCGTACAGAGACCGTGAGCGTCGATCTTATTTTGAGCGGTTATAGTGTTATTCCTGACTACACAGCGCGCGTTCGCGTTACAGTCGCTCACGTATCCCACGCCCTTAAACACGTTATTCTCGATGAAGATGTTAGTGGACGATCCGAGAGTGTTATTTGTCTGCCACGCATTCGTCGGCCCCCTGCCGAATATGAGCTCCATCTGACCGTTATTTCCCGTAATGTCGTTCTTGTCGACGAGACCGGAGTACGCGTTCGCGGTAAAGAATAGGAAATATCCGCTATTCGTACCCGACCGATCGACATATTTAACATCTGTTATGCGGAACCCAGGCCCATCGGCGGAGAATGCCGTGCCGCTATTCCCCGTATCGGTCTGTATCGTGAGGCTCTTTATCGTAGCGCCGGCCCCGAGGACGATTGCCGCATTGGCATACGACCCAGTCGCAGGATCCATGTTTAGAATGGTCTGACCTTGCCCCGCGCCTTCCACGGTTATCGCCTTGCCCACGAAAAGACCCGCGGACGAAGACCAGTTCGAGCATGTGCCTGCCGGTATAGAGAGCGTGTCTCCGACATACGTATAGCCGTATGCGGTGTTCACGTCGGGGACGGAACAGCTATCCGCATACACCCTGCCGTTCTGATTGACGAAGAATTGTATCTGATAGTCGTCGGTATTCGCATTCGTGGCCGCGTCCTGGCATCTCACATAATACGTATAGAGATGACCGCTCGAGAGACCCGAGAGGGTCTGGCTATGGCTCGTGCCGCCCGTCGTCGTGAAGGTATTCGACATAGAGCCGTATGCGGTTCCTGCCGTCGTCGAATATTTGCACGTCGCGCTCTCGTTCGTATTGAGCGTGAGATTCGTCGACGTAGTCGACGTCGCTATCCTGCCCGACGGAGCGCCGGCCGAACGGCCCGGAGGCGTCGTGTCAGGGGCGGGCATATATTCGAGAGCGCCGATGTCCCAGACCGAATTCCCCGGTCGGGTATGCGCTGCCAGATCATATGAGAACGGGATGAAGCTGTCTGCCGAGAGATCGACGCCATGATCGCGCGCGCCCGCATCCGAGGCAGAGAGGTTATAATCGCGGTTCGCGATATCGTTAAAAGAGAATGTCTGAGTGAAGCGATCATGGGTATTCGGGGTATATCCCGAGAACGATCCTGCAGTCGCCGAGTTATAGTCCGACGATGCGGCCGCAGAGCCGCCAAACCTGAATAGATCTGTCGTTGAAGCGAAGATGTTGTTCTTCAAGATCATATTCGAGGCTCCCACGAAGAACGGATAAGGATTGTTATAGAACGTATTGTTATAGAACTCGACCTGCCCGCCCAGATATCGGATATCGATCGCGCCGCCGCCCGAGCTCACGTCGCTTACGACGTTATTCCAGAACTTCAAGTTTATACTCCCGCCGGTCGATACCGACTCGTCGAGATAATTGAAGAATCCTCCTGTGCCGCCTATGATGTTATTCGATACCTGGAATTCGCCCGCGGCGCTCGTCGACGCGGCAGTATGGAGCTGTGCCATCTGAAGGCCGTCTACACGGGCATAATTTACCACAAGCCATAGGCCCTGGCCGTCGCTGTTATAATATTTGCTCGCGTCAAAGTTCCCTGACGATCTCTGGCTCGTACCTACCTCCGCCGTCGATGTTGGCGTATACATGCGCACGTACGTGGTCGGGCCGGTCGTCCATCCGAAGAGATAGGCTCCCCCGTCTGCCGTCCCGTCGCTATTGTATACGGCGAAGTTCCATTGCTGATCCAGGGTAATCGCATTCTTGAACCCGGCATTCAAATCTATGATGCCGGAAAAAGTCGGATCGAAATCGCGGACTGCGGCATTTATACCCGTATTCTCGCTTCCGTAAAAGCCGTTGCGAAGAGTGGTATACGCCCTATATACACCCCATGCGGTACTGCCCGTGACGGCGGTTGGGGTGCCTCCCGTAGCATTTTTGACCGTATAGTGCGTCGAATCTGTACGGCCGTATATGAAAGCGACCGAATTTATAGTGCCGCCGCCGGCCGAGTCATACTGGATAACGTCGCCTACGCCGACATTGTTCGCGATGGCGCCCGAAAATGTGGCTGTCGATCCTGATATGGTGAGCGATTTCGTACCGTTGCCCGAATCGAGCGCGGCTGTCGCATTCACTCCCACCGACCTATATATAGCGGTGGCCGCGGCCGCCATAGACGGAACAAGCGCGATCAGAAATGCGAAAAAGATTCCGACCAAAAATGACGAACGTCTCCCTGCTACGATCTGAGGAGTCATGGCATGATAATACCACGATACGACGAGCTACCTTATCCACATTTATTCGCCGGACGGGAACATTTGTCTAAAGTAAGCCTCGTCTACGATTTTGACGCCCAGATCGCGCGCCTTTTCGAGCTTTGAGCCGGCATTTTCGCCCGCGAGGACATAGGTCGTGTTTTTGGAGACTGATGATGACACGTTGCCCCCGGCTTTTCGGATCATATCTTCGGCATCGGCCCGTTCTAACGTCGGAAGTGTGCCCGTGAGAACGAATGTCACGCCCGCGAGCTTGCCGCCGGAATGCGATGCGGCCTTAGCGATGCGGACCTCTGCCAAAAGCTTGTCGAGCATCTTTTTATGAGTTTTATCGGAGAACCACGATGCGAGCGACGCCGCAACGACAGGTCCGATGCCCTCGACTTCTTCGAATCTGCCGGCGCCGTCTGGTCTTTCGGCTGTGTCGCGGATCTTATCCATCGTCTTGAACGTATCAGCGAGAAGATGCGCCGTCTCTTCGCCCACATGATCGATGGAAAGGCCTGTAATGAGACGCGCGAGCGTCGTATCGCGCGCTTTGTCGATCGATACGATCAGATTGTCGGCGGATTTCTCCGCGAAACGCGGCAATGCGAGCACATCGCCCTTCTTCAGCGTGAAAAGATCAGCAAACGTCGATACGAGTCCGGCGTCGAGAAGCGCGTCGATGACCGCAGGACCGCAGCCGTCGATATCGAGCGCCGTCCGGGACGTGAAATAGCGCAATTTACGGCGCTGAAGCGTCTGTGAATCGCGAACGACGCATCGATGCGCCGCCTGACCCGGGACACGCTCGATCCTGCCGTCTCCTCCGCATTCTTCTATGTGCGTAGGAAAAACGAAAGCTTTTTCTTTGCCCGTGCGGAGCTCGGTCACGACTTTGATTATGTCGGGAATGACGTCGCCGGATTTTTGGAGTACGACCGTGTCTCCTATACGGACATCGAGACGCTTGATCTCGTCCTCGTTGTGGAGCGTCGCGCGCGACACCGTCGTGCCGGCGACGAGAACCGGCTTCATAACGGCGACGGGCGTGATGACTCCCGTGCGTCCGACCTGAAATACGATGTCTTCAAGGATCGTCGTCACCTGTTCCGCAGGAAATTTGAATGCTATGCCCCAGCGCGGCGCCTTGCCGGTATATCCGAGAGCCTCCTGGAACCGCCTTTCGTCTACTTTAACGACCGCGCCGTCGATGAGATAGTCTTCCTTCGGAGCCTTCTTCTGCCATTCCTTCCAATACGCGATCGCCCCTTTGATATCCTTGACACGCCTTCGATGCGGATTCACCTTGAAACCGAGCGATTCGATGAAATCGAGCTCTTCATGCTGAGACTGCGGCATTTTAACCGCATCCGCCCCGGTCGCGCCGCCGATGCGCGCGATGTCGTATACGAAATTGTCCAAACGGCGCGCGGCGGCAATCTTCGGATCGAGCTGGCGGATAGACCCGGCGGCGACATTCCTTGGATTCGCGAATAGAGGCTCACCCGACTTCTCGCGCTCGGCATTAAGGCGCTTTAGATTCTTCTTCGACATCCAGACCTCGCCTTCGACGATGATATCGATAGGTTTTTTGAGACGCAGAGGCACTGCCCTTATCGTGCGGACGTTTTGCGTCACGTCTTCCCCCGTCGTTCCGTCGCCGCGGGTCGCCGCGCGGACTAGAATGCCCTTTTCATATTCCAAAACGATCTTGAGACCGTCTATTTTGAGCTCGCACTCGTACGACGGAGACAACGCTTCCCCGTCTTTACCGAGGCCGAGCTCGGCTTTGATGAACTTCCTCACGCGCTCGTCGAATGCGAGCATGTCGTCTTCGCTGAAGGCGTCGTTGAACGACCACTGCGGCACTTTGTGCGCGACTTTGACGAATTCAGGAAGCGGATCGCCTCCGACGCGATGGGTCGGAGAATAAGGCGTCCTCAATTCCGGATGGGCTTCTTCTATATCCTCGAGTTCCTGAAAAAGGCTGTCATACGCGGTATCCGATATCTCCGGCTTGTCGTAGGTATGATAAAGATGGCGGTGATGCTCAATGAGATCCCGCAGCTTTTCTACGCGCTTTTCGATGTCTTTAGACGCCTTTGCCATACGTCTAGATTACGATTTTTGGTCTGCAAAAGCGAGTCTTTCGGGGCTAATACGTGACCTTGAGAGCGCGCTCTACCCGATTCGGATTCGTCGTATCCGAGCAGGGCAGATTATAGCCGCGGGAATCGATGACCGTCTTCAAGATGCCCGAGGAGGAATCCTTGATCACGGTCACGATAGCGCAATATTGCGGAGACAGGCTCGGCAGATTGAGAGTGAATTGCGTCACGGCGGAAGTAGGCGTGCGGGCGACCGGATAATCGGTATACGTCACGTAGTTCGTGACGTCGAACGTCTGCGCCGCCTGTCCGGTCGTATCGACGCAGTCAGGAGTCGCGGGCGACGGCGTCCTATCGCCCGTCGACGTCGCGAATACGTCGACGCCCTTAAAGTCCCAGTAGAGCGCGCATTCGGCGCCCGTATCGGCGGCATAGAATGCGAATTGGGATTCGCGCCCCGCAGCCGAGAGGATGAGCTCTTTCACCGTCAGGTTGAATATGGATATGCCGACGGCGAGAAGCACGCTCGCCACGAGAACGGCGAAGAGCATGGCGAAGCCTCGCCTTTGCCCTCCTCCCTGTTTGTGCGTAATGGTTCTCATGCTAGAAGTTGAATATGGTCTCGCGGATGGTGAATGTCCTTACCGGCAAGAAGAGATTCGTCGCCCATGCCACGGTCACGGTGATCGTCGCCTCTTTGGGCGAGGCGCGGCTGTCGATCGATATCGATCGGGTGAATTTCGTCGGACTGCCGATTCCGTATCCGTAGAGGCCGCTCGATCCGTCAAAACTAATCGGATCGCAGACGCCGCCGCTGCACGACGTCACCGCCCCGGCCGCGAGGAAATCGGTCTTTCTCGCGTCGATCTCGCACGCTTCGCCGCCGGAACTCACCGCGCAGGCAGAGAGGCCGGTAAGCCACGCCGATCCGGTGATACGGTTCGTGTCGCGCGTATTTCTCACGTATTCGACTGCCTCTTGCGCGAGATATGCCGCGATGATCTGGTCCTTGGCATATATGGCCGAGCCGAGGCCCTTCTGGGCGATAACGAGAGGGCCCGTCACCGCGAGCGAAAGTATCGAGATCGCCACCATGGCCTCGACGAGCGTGAATCCCCTATTGCCTTTCTTATTATATGGGCGCGTCTTCATATTATGAATCGATAGCTCTCTGGGTCACCATGGTCTGTATATTGAAGGTCGACTGAGTCGCTCCGGAGCCGGAATAGCCCTGCACCGTAACGACGACCTTCGGCTGTTTGCCGTCTCCCGCCGACGAGCCGGTGACATAGAACATGAGGGACGTGACATGGACTTCGGTCGCGGTTATGGCGAAATCGGTCGTGGTATTGTCATAGACCTTCTTCATAATCCTGCCGTTCAAGAGGCGATATTCGACTTGGTCGTTGATTCCCGAGGCGTCATAGACGCCGTCGCCCGACACGTCGCGATTCGCCTTGAACCTGAATACGGTATCGCCCGACGAACAGTCGAACGGGCTCGACAGCGGTACGGACGAACCGCATGCATATCGCGAGCCGAGGCGCATATCGCGCATCATGCTCTCGAGGGCGAAGTTCAGATTCGTCATAACGGACTTGATGGCATGCGTCTTCTGATTGGCCGCGACGATGGAGAATACCGAGCCCGTGGCAATGAGCATCACCATGGCGAATATGGAGACTGACACCAGAACTTCAATGAGAGTGAATCCTCGTTTCATACGTTTTAATTGCATACCCCCGAATCATCGGTGCCGACCGATATCTGACCCGTCGATTCGACCGTTATCTTTCTCTTGAGGCCCTGAGGCGCCTGCATACAGATCTCGGCTTTGCCATAGTACGGAGAGGTCGCCGAGTTCGCCGTTATGAATGCGTCCGGCTCGGGGCGGATGAACGATATGTCGACGACGTTCTTGGTGCAGTCGCCGTCGACGCAGATCCTGGATATCTTATTCCCTTTCGCTATCGAATAGGCTTTGACGACGACGTCGCTGCCGTCGTATATCTTGGCGGAGCCGCCGGTCTTGTCCTCGAATATGCTGTAGGACGTCGCTGCCGCGGTGTTAAAATCGACGCCGTAACCGGAGTCGAACGTCTGAGACGAGTTCTGCTTGACCGATATGCCGTAATACTGCGCCTGACGTATAGAGAGAGCGACTTCGTACGCGAGATTGGTGAGGAGCACGCTTCCGTTAAATTGCGCGTGATTGAACACGGCCACGGTCGTTATGACGGTGAAGATGGCGATCGAGACGAGGAGCTCGACGAGCGTAAAGCCTGACTGGGAACGACCTTGATGCATGCACCTATTATAGCGCCAAATGCGCCAATATAGACTGCATATCTATACATCCGAGAAATACGAGAAGGAATCCGACAACGAGGAACGGCCCGAAGGGTATCTCGCTTTTCATGCCGATACCCTCGCCCTTTCGCGAGAGTCTTTGGCACGCCATGACGGCGAGCGCTGCGATAGCCCCTGTCCAGAACGACAGCAAAAGGGCCGCCAAGCCCGAGACGAGGCCCAATGCCCAGCCGATAGAGAGCGCTAGCTTGCCGTCGCCGAGGCCCATCCACCTACCCTTCGAGACTTTCCAGAAGAACCAGAAGAAAAGGAAGAGCGCCGGGCCGCCCGCGACGCGTAGAGGACCGATGGAGCCGGTCGCGAGCGCATCGATCCCTATCATACCGAGGGCCGCGAATGCCGCGAGATACGAGAAGAGGTCAGGGATTATCTTGTGCCGGATATCGTAGACCACGATCACGACATAGAGGCAGAGCAATACCGCCGTGAGAACGAACATGCCGAGAGACGTCGCATTCGCGAATGCCGAGGGCGTCATCACATACGCCGCGACGAAGGCCAGACCGCCCGCGGCCTCGACAAGAGGATACTGCGCGGAGATCTTTGATCCGCATTCCCTGCACGAGCCCGCCTGTATGACATAGCTTACGATCGGGATGAGCTCGTACCATGAAAGCTCCTTGCCGCAGGAAAAGCAGCGCGACCTCCCTTTCGCGAGCGTCATTCCGGTATTGAATCGCAATATGACGACATTGAGAAAACTTCCGATGATGGAGCCGAATGCGAACAGCGCAAAAAGCGGTACGTATTCCATACTACTGCGGAGGTAGCGCCTTGTAGTTCGCCGTCGACGGACTGCCGCTCGTGCATACGGCGGTATCGTCAGGTACCGCGCCTTCAAGCGTCACGCCGATGCAATACGTATTCGCGCCTTGCGTGTATTCATAAGCGGAGCCGAGAGGATCGTTCGGTATGGACGGCAGATATTTCTGCGTCGCCAAGGTCGAGAGCGCGGCCGGGTACGCCCGGTTCACGTCATAATAGAGCGCGAGGCCGATCTGTATCTCCTTCATATCGGCTATGCGGCGGGTATCGCGAGCCTTGGCACGAGAGGTCGTCGTCGAATCGATGACGATGGCGGAGAGGATGCCGATGATGCCGAGCACGATAAGGATCTCGACCAGGGTAAAGGCTCGATTTTTAAGCGATGTTCTCATGGGATTCGGCTACTGGCAGACGCCGTTCGACGTGTCGACCGTGCCGGGCTTGAACCAGCCCTGGCTGTTATCCGTGCACCATGTGCCGCCGCCCTTCAATGCGGATATGCCGACGGCCCATTTGCTGCCGTTAGAGTCGGTGGCGCAGCTCATAGTCGCGCCGGCTGCGGCATTCGAGAGCGCATTCGCCCTAATAGCGGCGAACTGTGTATCGGTGAAGACACCTGACGTGCAGGCCGTGATGCTCGTACCGAGGGTGGTATTTGAATCGAGATAATTCTGAGCCTGCGGATGCATCTCCTTCATCGCTGCCTTTACGGCGCTGTCGGCGCCTTTGGTCCTCGCAGCAGAAAGCGTCGATATGACCACGGACGAAAGGAGCGATATGATCGAGATCACGACGAGGAGCTCGATGAGGGTGAATCCTTTTCCTGTTCTCATGGGCTCTATTATAAACAAAACAAAGCCGCTCCGAAAGGGGCGGCTTTGTACCGACAAGCGTCGCTACAAGGCTAGTTACAAGCCGACGACGTTATAGCCGCCGCAGGCGTGCCCGTATACTGCTTGGAAGCGCCCGTCGAGTCTACGCACCATGCGAGGCCGGTGTTCGATACGAGGCGAGCCGCGATAGCCCATGCCGTAGCAGGGTTAGCGTTGGTCGAGCAGATAACGTTAGCCGAGCCCGCGCTGTTCTGCACGCCGGCGATCTGGTTTCGAGCGGTCGTGTCTGCCTGGAAGAACGTGCCCGATACCGTACACTGGGCAGCGTTAGCCGCTGCCGCCGCAGCGCCATAGTTGCCGTTAGTATCGTAGTAGATCTCAGCCTGCGGTCGAATCGACGCGAGCTGGGACTTGATCGCCGCATCAGAGCCCTTGCCTCGAGCCGTGTTGAGAGACGCGAGAACGACAGACGAGAGGATGCCGATGATGGCGATAACGACGAGGAGTTCGATGAGGGTGAAACCCTTGGTCCTATTCATAATCTTTCTAAAAGTGATCTGATAATCCTGCTAATGAAGCCTCCCTATTATACAAAACGCTTTTTTTCACGCCTAATAGGTCGTGGGGATAACGATTCTACGAGATATTCGAGGAAATGTTGTATATAGGGATGAGAACAGAGGCCAAGAGGAAGCCTACGCCGAGGCCCAAAAGCACGATCATGGCAGGCTCGATGAGGTCGACCAGCGTATCGACGGCATTCACCACCTCGCGGCTGTAGAATACGGACAAGGTCTTCAAGATCTTCCCTAATTCGCCCGATTCCTCGCCGACCTTAATCATCTGGATCATGATGCCTGGTATGATGCGCTTATTGGCGAGGGCGTCGGATACCGATTTGCCTCCCTTCACATCCTCCGTCGCGCCCATGAGGACT
Source organism: Minisyncoccota bacterium (assembly GCA_035545915.1). Lineage (GTDB taxonomy): Bacteria > Patescibacteriota > Minisyncoccia > Phycocordibacterales > UBA6065 > UBA6065. The sequence goes on along the minus strand of DASZXL010000002.1, from coordinate 15,376 downwards.
CCTTTATAGACTTCGTTTCCCACAACGTCAGCCGTAAGCTCGAGGGCGCGGACCATCGGTATGCCGGATACGAGCATGGTGTTCATATTGTCCGATATGCGCGAGAGATAGAGCTTCTGATAGAGATTCTTGACGAACGGCATCTCTATCTTGGCGCTGTCGAGGGCGGTCTTGCCTGCGGGCGTGCGCAGGAAGCGATACAGGAAGAAGCCGCCGATGATGACGGCGACGAAGAAGAATATGCCGTAGGTGACGAGCAAGTTCGAGAAGCCGATGACGATCTTGGTATATATAGGCACCGCCTGTCCGGATTCGGTGAGTATCGTACTTATCTTCGGGATGACGACGGTGAGCATGAGGACCATGACGGTCACGAAGGTGAAGATGACGAATGCCGGGTATATCAGAGCGTTTCGCGCCTTCGAGTTCACCTCGTAGGAGCGGTCGAGATGCTCGGCAAGGAATATGAAGACCTCGTCGAGCTTACCTGACTCCTCGCCCGAACGGACCATGTTCACGTAGAAGTCGTCGAATATCTTCGGGTGCTTGGCGAGGGCTTTGGATATAGAAGAGCCCGCCTGGAGATCGTCGGCGATCTCGGTCAGGGCGCGGCCGAGGGTGCGATTTTCGGTTTCGGAGCCGATGAGGCGGAAGACGCGGAGCGCGGACACCTGCGCCTCGAACAAGGTCGCGAGCTGACGCGAGAGAACGACGACCTCTTTGTTCGAGACGCCGGAGAAGAACGCTATATCGCGGCCGAAAAACGACCCTTCCTTCCCCGCCGGAGCGACGTCCTTTATGACGAGGCCGCGGCGCTGAAGCGACGATATGGCCACGTCGAGAGATACGGCATCGATCGATCCCTTTGCCTCTGCTCCCTTATCGTCTATCGCTGTGTAATTGAAGAGCATATCGGTTTACATGAGCCTTTCGAGGATCCTCGGATTCGGCGAATAGAGATAGGCATTCTCCGCGGTTATCTCACCCTTTCGGACGAGCTCGGCCAGGGACCTGTTCATGTCTATCATTCCCTGATCGATACCGGTCTCGATGACGGTGTTTATCTCGTGGACGCGCTTTTCGCGGATAAGGTTCTGAACCGCAGGCGTCGATATAAGGAGCTCGTAGGCCGGCACGAGACCGCCGGATATCGACGGGACGAGGCGCTGGGAGAATATGCCCGAGAGCGTCGTGGCGAGCTGGATGCGGATCTGATCCTGCTGGGTGCCCGGGAACGAATCGATGATGCGGTTGATCGTCTGGGCGGCGTTATTGGTATGAAGGGTCGACAGGACGAGATGGCCCGTTTCCGCGGCGGTCACGGCCGTCGCCATAGTGTCGATTCCTCGCATCTCGCCTATGAGTATGACGTCGACGTCCTCGCGGAAGACGGAACGGAGCGCGGACGCGAAGTCGACCGTGTCGATGCGCACCTCGCGCTGGTCGATCATGGACTTCTTCTGCTCATACACGTATTCGACGGGATCCTCGATGGTGATGATGTGCTCGGCCCGGCGCTCGTTGATGCATTCGACCATGGCGGCGAGGGTCGTGGTCTTGCCGTGGCCGACAGGCCCTACGACAAGAAAGAAGCCCTGCTGTCTCTCGCAGAAGGTCTCGAGTATCGGCGGCAGATTAAGCTCGCTGAACGATCGGATCTTTTTCGGGATGAGGCGGAACGCGAAGGAGATGTTCCCCTGCTGGAAATAGCCGTTGCCGCGGAAACGGGACTCATCGTGGTGATTATACGAGAAGTCTATCTCTTTATTCCTCTGAAAGAGTTCCTGATCCTCGGACGAAAGGACCACGCCGACGAAGCCGGAGAGGTCTTCTTTGGTCAGGACTTTGCGATTCATGAGCGGGATGAGGAAGCCGTTCACGCGCACGGTCGGATAGCGACCCACGGAGAGGTGTAGGTCGGACGCCGCTTCCTTCATTACCGTCTCTACCAGCTCTTCGAATTCTTTTTTATAGTCTGAGGCCATAGTTCGGGCACGTGCCCTGGATTATGCTTTCCCTTTCTTCACCGAATATATCTTCTCGACTTCGTGCAGGACTTCGGACGGGATAGTGGCGGCCTTCACGATATAGCCGTCGACGCCGAGCTCCTTGGCGCGCTCGATGTCGGACGACTGACTCTGATTCGTGAGCATGACAACGATAGAGCTCTCGGCGAGCTTCTCGTCGCGAACCTTCTTCAGGAGCTCGAGGCCGTCCATGTACGGCATGACGATGTCGAGGAGCATGATGTCGGGCTTGAAGCCGGCCTTGAGCTTGTCATATGCAGCCTGCGATCCGACCGCGGTGTCGACATCGTATCCGTTATTGGCGAATTTGAGCGAGTACATGCCCAGGAGGAATTTATCGTCGTCGACGATGAGCACTTTGACGTTCTTCTTCGGAATGTTTGCTGCTGGTGGCATGCGGATATTATATACCAGAATTATATACCAGAATCTTTAGAGCTTATTCACCTCGCTCCATGGTATATCGCCCTTGAAGGCCTTGAGCATGGCGTCCTCCTTCATGGTAAGCATACCTTTGGCGCGGGCGAGCTTGTATATGGCGTCCTCCGTCGCATTTGAAAGTATCGCGCGCTCCAATTCATGATCCATCTCAACCACTTCGGCGACGGCGACGCGGCCGCGGACGCCGTTCGGGCATACCGCCGATGCCTGCGCCTCATGAACGACCTTCGGTTTGACGACCTCTTTCTTAAATTGAGCCGGGAGGTCCGCGAATTGCTTCTCTATCATCATGTCGATAGAGCCCTCTACAGGGACCTCCTTGCCCCCCTCACATATGCGGGACGAAAGTCGCTGGGCCATGGCGAGAGCGAGGGTCGGCGCGATGAGGTACGGATCGACGCCCATGTCGATGAGGCGTGGGATGACGCCGATAGCCGTATTGGTGTGAATGGTCGAGAGCACGAGGTGACCGGTGAGAGCGGCCTGGATGGCGAGCTGCGCCGTCTCTTTGTCGCGGATCTCGCCCACCATGATGATGTCAGGATCCTGACGGAGCGTCGTACGGAGGCCCGATGCGAACGTGTAGCCGATCTCGGGCCTGACCTGCGACTGCGACACGCCCTCCATGTTGTATTCGATCGGATCCTCGAGCGAGAGCACGTTCTTGGATTCATCGTTGATCTCATTGAGCATCGCATAGAGCGTCGTCGATTTACCGGAGCCGGTCGGGCCGGATATGAGGATGAGCCCGTACGGGAGCTTCATAGCCTTCCTGATGGCGGTGAGGTTCCTCTCGGAGAAGCCGATGTCGTCAAGCGATTTGACGCCCCTTTCCTGATCGAGGATACGCATCACCACCTTTTCGCCGTAATACGCCGGGAAGGTCGATACGCGGAAGTCGACCTTGCGCCCTTCGATGCGCGCCGAGAAGCGCCCGTCCTGCGGCTTGCGCTTCTCGTCGAGCTTCATGTTCGAGAGGATCTTGATGCGGGCGACGACGGCGTCATGGACCTTCACCGGGAGGACAAGGGACGTGTGAAGGTCGCCATCGACGCGGAAGCGGACGCGGATCTTATCGGAGAGACGTTCTACGTGGATATCGGACGCATTGCCTTCGACGGCATAGCGGAGCATGGTCGCCACGATCTTGGTGACCGGAGCGTCTTCGATGATGCGCGTCTCCCCTTTCGACGGAGCCTCGTCATCGCCCGCATCGCCGTCGATGTCGGCTATATCCGTCTCAAGCTCGGAGAGAGCCTTGGTAACCTCGCCCGACAGGCCCTTATACAGAGTGAGAGCGGACTTGAAGTCCTCCTCGGATATGAGGAAGACCTTGAAGGGCATGTTGACCTTGGTCGCGATGAAATTGAGCGCATCGCGAGCCTCGATATCGTCAGGGTCGACGACGCCGACCTCAAGCACGTTGTTTTTGACGGCGACCGGCACGAAGCGATAGTGAGTCGCCGATTCCTCAGGGATGAATTTGAGTATGTCGAAGGGTATGGTCTGATCCTTCAGAGCCCTCACCGGAACGCCGAGGTATTCGCCCTTGGCCTGGAGGAGAGCATCCTCGGAGACGCCCTTCTTTTTGAGCACGGCTTCTATCGGAGCGCCGGTCATGCGCGCCTCCTCCGAAGCCGATGCGGCCTCCTTCTCCTGTATGACCTTATTGTTTACGAGTATATCGAGTACGCTCATGCGATATCGGTTTTTACGCCCGCGCTACTGGGCCGTGGACGTAGCCGCGAAGGAAGACGCGTCGAGAGGCGCGAACGGATTCGACCTGCCCGGCTGTTGCGGCGGAATGACCTTCCCGAAATCGGTGAGAGAGAGCCACGCAGCGCTCGTAAAGATAGAGTCGTCGAGCTTGAGCTTCCGGAGCTGGCGCAAGGTCGCGAGAAGGTCGCTGTCGACGGAGTTCGTCGACGTCGCTATGAAATCCTCGACCAGAAGCTCGTCGGCCGATCGGTCTCGGGTGGTGTAAAGATAGCCCGCGACGCCGACCGCGATGATGAGCGCGGCGGCTATGATGATATTCCTCAAATTAGAGCGTTCTTTCATATTATTTGAGCCAATAGGTCTTCACCGTCACGTTGTAATCGTAGAGCTGGTTCGTATCGTTCGCCGAGAACTGGGCCGCCGTCACGTCGATGACGCGGAGGCTCTTCTCCAGGTCGTGGAGAAACGCCAGATACGTATTGTACGGCGCCGTCGTCGTGAAGGTGAGGGTGAGGGTGCCGTACGGCGTCACGTCCTTGCCGATAGTGTCGGTCTTCGCGCCGGTATCGGTCTTGAAGTTCCTGATCCTCATGCCGTACGTCCTCGCCATATTGTCTATGTCGATTATGAGGCGGATATTGTCGATATGGTCCGGGAGAAGCTTGGTGAGCTTATCGAGATCGGACTTGTCCATCTGATTGAACTTCTCGAGGAGCTTGTCCCTCTCGGCCTGGAGCTCCTTGGAATTACTGAGGGCCTTGTCGTAGTCCGCCTTATCGATGCGAAGACTCTGAACCTTCGTATAGGCGGGATCGATATAGCCGAAAAAGAGGCCGAAGGATGCGACTATGAGGATGATGGATATGATATTGCTCATTGCGCGGTTGCGTTAGACGTCGTGGCCGTCGAAGCCGGAGCGGCCTCTATAGGCTGCGCCGAGGCGATAGACGAGAACGAGACGAGGCTCGGATCGAGGACGGTCGATACGCTGAACGACACTGTACCCTGCGGGTCGAGGGCGAGATCCGATATGATCGTGTTCGAGAGTTTCTTCTGGGAACTGAGGAGATCGGCCTCGAGAGCGACGGCGGCATAGCTCGTCGCCTGCCCTTTCATGAGGACCACGATCTTGTCCGGACCTATATATGAGAAGTTGAAATCCTTGAAGCGGACCGATTTGAGCGTGACGCTCGAGAGGAAGTCGAAGAAAGGCGTCACCGCGAGATGCGATGCAAGAAGCTTTTTACCCGTCTCTATCCTCGTGTCGAGGCGGATGATCTGATTGATGATATCGGGCTCGAAGGCGCCGCGGGCCCGGTCGAGAGACGCCTTGCTCGTATCGATCTGCTGATTGAGTATCCTCTGGTAGAAGAACACGCCGCCCGAGAGGGCGATGGTCACGATGAAAAGCACCGTCGCGAGAAGAGAAAAGAGGCCGATAGACGATGTCGAGCGCATCGGAACGCCGACGACAGGCTTCTTGGGTATAAAAGATGTACGGAATTGGGGATCCATCGAGTTAAGTATACTACGCGCTCCCCACCCGCTATCCCCATTATTCCGATTCCTGGAGCTTTCGGAGCGCTATGCCTATGGCGACAGCGAATTCAGGGCCCGCGGTGCGCAAGACCGGCTCGAGAAAGGCCGGCGCCTCGGTCTTTCCGAACGGATCGCCGAGAACGACCTCGGTCTGGAACTTGGACCGGGCAAGATCGAGGAAGCCCTTGAGGAGAGCGCCTCCTCCCGTGAGGATAACCTTCGATATGGTCTTATTGTATTTGCGCTCGTAGCTGCCGATGACGCGATTGGTCTCGGAGAATATATAGTCGAGATTAAGCGATATGACCTCCTTCACGTTCTTATTGTCCGGCTCGGGAGAGAGGCCTATCGTCCTCTTTATATGCTCGGCGTCGCCCACCGACGCGCCGAGCGAGCGCGACAGCGCGAGCGTGATCTCCTGCGAACCGCGATTGATGGCGTGCGACGCGCGCAATATGCCGCGGTCGATGACATAGAGCTTGGTCGAGCCCGCGCCCATATCGAATATCATGACCGATTCGAGGCCTTGCTCGACGACCGATCGCATCGAGCTAAATATCTCGATCTCATAGAAGGTCGTCGCGAGCTGGCTCGTCTCCGATATCTGATTGAGACGATTGAGCACGTCATTGTGTATGACGACGAGGAGGACATCGATGCCCTTTTCGCGCGGGGCGTCGCCTGGCGCAGGAGCTTTCTCGAATTCAGAAAAAGAATTCTCTTCCTTTGGAATGACCCACCAGTCGAGAGCAACTTCGGCTATGGGCACGGGAATATATTTTCGAGCCTCGATCGGTATCATGGTCGCGAGCTGTTTCTGATCCATCTCGGGCATCTTTATGAACGAAAGGAGGCTCGCCGACGCCGCGATCGATATGCCGCAGGATTTCGTCGTCACGTTCGATTCGCGAAGAAGATCGCGAAGGGCTTCGACGATCTTGTCGTTCGGCAGATTCGTGGCGCGACCGATCTCGACGCCGGCATAGGGGCCAAGAGCGAGCTCACCGTAGGTTTCGAGAGTCGCCTTGCCTCCTTTTTTGCGGAGCTGGACGACCTTTATCGACGAAGAGCCGATATCGATGCCGACGACGCTCTGCCCGCCGGTCTTCGCGAGCCCGGAAAAGAGACCTTTGAGAAAAGAAATGGCCATACGATTCGATTATAGCACGCGCGGCACGAACAATTCTTCATCATATATTCAGGCTTTCGGCGTATGCTCGGTCATATGCGGGTCCTCGATCATTACATCCGACGATTTCTCATACTGCTCACGAATGTAGTCGCTCCCGCCGACCCGGATATCACGACGATCGAACAGATGGATCCCGCCGATTTTCTGAAAAACGTGGGCACAAAGACATATGAGCAGAACGGCATCGTCTCGCTCTTTCCCTATCGATCGCCCTTGGCGAAAACGGCACTCATCGAGCTCAAGACGCATCCGAATCGCCGCGTCGCAGACCTCTTAGGCAAGATTTTATTCGACGCGCTCGCGGGTATGGCAGTGGATATGACGACTGATAGAGATACCGCCCCTGTTCCCCGCGATCCCGCCCTGCGACCGCTCGTCCTCCCTACCGCGATCACCCGGAAAAAGCGGCGCGAGCGAGGCTGGAATCAATGCGATCTCATGGCCGACGGATTGTCGCAGGCGGATACGGAAAAGCGTTTCGAAATACGAAAAGACATCCTCATCAAAACTAAAGACACCGCCGACCAAGTCGGCAAGGATCGAGCAGAGAGATTCGCGAACGTTCGCGGCACATTCGCCGTATCCGATCCGAAGATCGTGAAAAATCGGATCGTCGTCGTATTCGACGACATAGTCACCACCGGCGCGACGCTCGATGAAGCGCGTCGCGCCCTTCAGGACGTAGGCGCCGCGAATGTGATTCTCGTTGCATTCGGGCGTTAGCTCAGGACGACCCGCGGAAGTCCGATCATTTAATTTGGCAAACGGCCTTCAACGCGGCGAGGTCATCTGCAGAAGGTACAAGAGACGTGCTCTTATTCAGATAGTACATGATCGATTCAGGACCCTGAGTATGGTCCATGCCCAAAGCATGACCGAGCTCATGCGCGAGGAGGCGCACTAATCGCGTCTTGCCGTCGAATTCATAGACGTTGATGCGCTGGCCCTTGTCATCGGACACATAGTCGCCCTCCTCGAATTCCTTTTCGGCCGATTGATTTATCTTGTCGACGACGGAATTCGCCGAATCGACGAGCCAGTTATAGCGGTCGATGAGAGCGTTGATCTGTGCGCCACGACTATTTAAATCATCGGCTTTTGCATTCACCGCCGTGCGTAGAGATTCGAGCGCGGCCTTTTCCTGTTCCATCCTGTCGTATTCGGCCCTCGGAGCGCCGCCTCGGACGTTCCATCCGGAGACTTCTCTATTATATGCCGCGAGATCCGACTCATATTGGGCGGAAAGCGATGCGTACTCTCTCTTATCCGACTCATATTCGCTTTTGAGCTCGTCGAACTGCGCCTTTATCGTATTCGCCGATGCGACGGTATCATCGACTTTGTCCGAAAGGACCTTGTTCTTATCGACCGTGGCTTGGCGCGAATCATATATGAGATTCACGGGCAGACTTCCGTTCTCGTCGTATCTAAAGAGCGTGCCTTTGCCGCCTTCCTCTGCATAGGCTTTTTCCCATACGGCTTCTGCCGCGGCTATATCGGCGAGGAATTCTTGTTTGGAGACGCCGAACTTGGCGTCGAACTCTCCGATGCGATATGTGAGAGGCTCTCCGCACGGCTTCTGAGTTAAAAGCGCGTATGATACGCCGAAGAGCGCTCCGGCGATGACGAGCATGAGGATATTTTTGACGTATCGCATGACTCGATTATATCAAGCGCCGCAGCGGGTAGGACGCGAAGCCGCGAATTCTTCTATATGCGTGCCCACGAGCACCGCATCGGCATCAGGATGGACATCGTCCATCGTCCGGATATTGCTCGCCTGGCAGAGCCACCCCCGGAACGCCGTGCGCGCCTCGGCGAATGTCTCTGATTTGAGCCCGCCCGACGAGAGATCGCGCGAATTCCATACCGCTTTGATTCCGCGAGGCAAAGCCTTCAATTCCGCTATCGTATTCGGCTCGACCAGACATTTGTCGGCGTGGATCTTCGGCACGCGGCCGACGACAAGGACCTTGTCTGCGCCCGCGGCCAGCGCGTCTTCGATGTCTTTGTCGTTCGCATGTATGCCTTTGGCGAGAATGGGCTTTCGCGTGAGCGACCGCGCCTTCCGCACGAGGTCGAGCGACCCTCCCCATCGCGGATCGGTGTGGATCGATATCATATCGCCCGTCTGGAGGGCAATAGCGAAGAGATCGTCCCAGCTCTTCTCAGACGTAAAGCCGAACGGAGATCGGGTCTTCACTTCGGCGATGACGAACGGCTTTTGGTATCCCCATTGCCAGCGCGGCCTCTCGCCCGTCTTGTATGCGATACATATGAGACTCGCCGTGAGTACCGCGGCCGGAAGAAGGAACATGAAAGCGATCTCCTTCGGCGAAGAATTTTTATCAAGTGAAAACGACAGCGCGACAAGGACGGCAGCGAATCCGCCCATGACTGCCCAGCCCTGCCACGCGACGGGCGTCCATCCCCATCCATAGAGCTTTCGCCTGAACCAGATCTTTTTATCGGGGACGTCTTTCATATCTCTATTCTAACTCTTCTTGAGCCGAGGCTTGAGCTTTTTCCATACCTTCTCTCTGAGGCCGAGAAGCTCTAGACCCAAAAGGCCGATGAAGCCGAACGGCGTAAAAGGCGTCAGGACGGAGACGATGCCTATGACCACACAGACAAAGCCGACGATCTTCTTAGATTTCGGATGGCTGTTCCAATAATCTATGAATCTATTTTTCACGGCGGAGACGCAGGGATTCGAACCCTGGAACCAGTTTTACCCGGTTAACACCTTAGCAAGGTGCCGCATTCGACCACTCTGCCACGTCTCCGTTGTGAAGAGACAATATCACATCGTCGCTCTCTTTTCTATGATATTTGAAAAAAGAGGTTTCGTTTGATAGGGTCAGGGTAGAAACTTTATGCACACCATACAATCCCCCGAAAACAGAATTATCCTGAGCCGCGGCGCTCCCGACTGGTGGAACGTCATCGGCGAGTCGGTGTACCGGCCGAATAGCCGCGACACCCTTCACGGCCGTCTCGTCTACAGCACCGGCGAACGGGAGCCGGATCATCACATGGCTTCTGCGCATGCCATCATCGCTAAGGGCGACAACGGCTCCTGGCTCGTGAGGCGAAAGATCTTCGCCAAGGTCTTCAAACCGGAGCCCGACAAAGAGCCGCTCTTCGAAAAAGAGGACCGCTATTCTCGCGGCGAGCTCATCCTGGCATTCGACCATCGCATGTCTATGCCGAGCCCTTTTGCCCAAGGGATCAGGGCAGATGCCGGAGCCTCAGGAAAATTCATCCGTATCGGTCCGTATCTCGCCCTCGGCGACCCCGTAAAAAAGCCCTCTGAGGCGATGTTCATCCTCGTCCAGGATTTCATCCGTATCCAGGTCCGGCTTTTCACGGAAGCGAGCGGCTGAACCTATGCAAAGCCCCGCGCGTATGCGCGGGGCTTTTCTCTACCTCTCCGATCCCTCTGCTATATCTGTATCTTCTTGAAATAATGGCCTCCGAGGAACAGGAAGACGAGCGAGAGCGCGACGAGGACCGCGCTATCGAGCCCGAGGCTGAAATGGCTCTGATTTATGAGAACGGCGCGCATCGCGTCGATACCGTATGAGAGCGGATCGACCGACGTCAGGACCGAAAGGAATTTCGGCAGGTTATCGAGCGGGAACATGGCGCCCGAAAGGAGGAAGAGCGGCATGATGAGGAAGTTCATGACGGCCTGGAATCCCTGCATGTCTTTCAATATCGAGCCGATCATGGTCGAAAGCGACGTGAAGAGCATCGATATGACGAACATGACGAGGTATGCCGGCACGATCATGAGCCAATTCTCCATGCGGAAGCCGATGAGCGTGGCGAGAAGGAGGACGACGAGGCCCTGCGTCGCGCATATGGTCGCGGTGCCCAAGGTCCTCCCGAGCATGATGTTGAATCGCGGCATCGGCGCGACCAAGGTCTCCTTGAGGAAGCCGAACTGGCGATCCCATATGACCTCCATGCCCGAGAACATGCTCGAGAATATGATGTTCATGCCGATGATCCCGGGTACGAGGAATTCGATGTAATTGCCCTGCCCCGCCTGCTGGAACACCGAGCCGAGGCCATAGCCCATAGCGATCATATAAAGGATCGGCTGAAAGAGCGAGCCTGCGATGCGCGCCTTCACCCTCAAATATTTCTTTATCTGTCGGAGCCAGAATATATATATCTTTTTCATATGTGTGATTGGCGGGAGATTAGCGGCGGCGCATAGCGGCGTGGAACGTATTCTGCGCGGCGTCCTCACGGATAGCGTGACCCGTGAGAGCGAGGAACGCGTCTTCGAGGGATTCCTTGCCCGTCTGCCTCTTCAATTCATCCGAGGTGCCGGTCGCGATGATCTTGCCATGGTCGATGACGGCGATCCTCTGAGCGGCGCGGTCGGCCTCCTCCATATAGTGGGTGGTAAAGAAGATCGTGGTACCCTCCGTTTTATTGAGCTCACGGAGGTAGGTCCACATATGATTGCGAGTCTGAGGATCGAGGCCGAGCGTCGGCTCGTCGAGGAAGATGATCTTCGGATGATGGAGGAAACCGCGGGCGATCTCGAGCCTGCGCTTCATGCCGCCGGAGAATTCCTTGACCGGGCTGTCCTTCCTGTCATAGAGATCGACGAGTTTGAGCAATTCTTCGATGCGCGCATGGCGAGAGCTGTCGGGAACATCATAGAGAATGCCGTGGAGATCCATGTTCTCCCATGCCGTGAGGTCGTCATCGGTCGACGGGTCCTGAAAGACAATGCCGAATGATCGACGCACGAGATCGGGATGATGGACGGGATCTTGGCCATTTATCAAGACTTCGCCCGAAGTCGGCTGAAGGAGCGTCGTGAGTATCTTTATCGTCGTCGATTTGCCTGCGCCGTTAGGACCGAGGAATGCGAATATCTCGCCGGCCGCCACGTCGAAGGATATGCCGTCTACCGCGGTGAAGTCTCCGAATTTTTTGCTGAGAGCGTTTACTTTGATCATATTCTTTGTGAAAGCCGTCTAATGATATAGTACGAACGTGAATCGCGAAAGGTTTAAAAAGCTGGTCTGGGACTACTGGAACAAGAGCGGCAGGCACGATCTGCCCTGGAGGAATACACGCGACCCCTATCGCATATTGGTATCCGAGGTCATGCTCCAGCAGACGCAGGTATCGCGGGTCCTCGCGAAATACGATGAATTTTTGAGGGCATTTCCCGATGTCGAGGCTCTTGCCGACTCGCAGACGGCGGATGTTCTGAGGGTCTGGCAGGGCTTGGGCTATAATCGCCGCGCACTTCTCTTGAAGCGCGCGGCTGAATCGATCGTCCGCGATCACAAGGGCGTCTTCCCCCGCACCGAGGTCGCGCTCGAATCCCTTCCCGGCATCGGCCAATCGACCCGCGGCGCTCTTCTGGCATTCGCCTTCGGCATACCGACCGCATTCATTGAGACGAATATCCGCGCCGTGTATCTCCATTCATTCTTTAAGGATAAAAAGGATGTGTCTGATAAAAAGCTTCTCCCTCTCATCGAGGATACGCTCGACCAGAAAGACCCCCGGTCGTGGTATTACGCCCTCATGGATTACGGAGTCCATTTGAAACAGACGCTTCCCAATCCTTCGCGCCAGAGCAGGCATCACGCCAAACAATCGGCATTCAAGGGCTCGAATCGCGAGCTCCGCGCGGCGATCGTGCGGTATGTCCTCGGCGGAGCCCGGACCAAGGGCGATATCAAGAGGCACATAGCATCGTCTATCGGGAAGACGCCCCACGACATCGAAAAAAATATCAATGCTCTGGTCCGAGAGGGCTTTATGAGAGAAACATATGGAAAATACGGCGCGTAATATCCGCAGTATGAAAACCGCGATCATAGTCGTCATAGCGCTGCTCATCATAGGCGGAGGCGTCTGGGCATATTATGCGAGCGTCGGCCCCAGTAACGCGCCGGGTCAATCGGACCAGGTCGTCTGCACGATGGACGCAAAGCTCTGCCCCGACGGCAGCTATGTCGGCCGCATCGGCCCCGACTGCCAGTTTGCGCAGTGTCCGGGAAGTCCTGGCGGAACGTCGACCTCTTACTAAAACGGAGACGATCATGTAACGATAAAAAGCCGCTCTGCGGCTCTTTTGCCACTTTTGTTTCATCTCTACGCCCTATACAATTACCCCGTGAATTTAAGCCACTCTCTCGAAGAGCATTTTCGCCTGCAAAGCACGATCAGAGCGGCTTTGTCGCGCATCGGCATCCGCACTATCGAAGATCTGCTTTATCACTTCCCCGGCCGCTATGGCGACACGGCTGAATCGAGGAATATCGCGACTCTCCGCAAGGGTGATACCGCCCTCATTTTCGGCAGCGTGTCGAAACTCAGAACATCCAAAGGATTCAGGACGAAGATCGCCATGGCCGACGGCGTCATTGATGACGGCACAGGAAAGATCAAAGCTATCTGGTTCAATCAGCCGTATCTCGCCAAAATGATCCCAGACGGCGCCTTGGTCCGAGTCGAAGGCAAGGTGTCGCAGAAACGAGCAAAGACGGGCGGCGAAGGCGATCTGTACCTCTCAAATCCGAAAATAGAACAGGTGACCGAGATACCGACCGCCGTCGGCGATTCGCTCTTCGGAAGCGGAAGCGACGCGCACACGCTCTATCCTATATATCCCGAGACGCGCGGCCTTTCGTCAGAATGGATATATCACAAGATCCAGGCGATCTTTAAAAGCGGTATCCTCGAAGCGATCGAAGATCCTCTGCCCGAAGACATGCTCAAGCGATATAACCTGCCGACCTTGCGGACAGCCCTTGTCTGGATACATACGCCGGAGAACGCCGATCATGCCGCCGCCGCGCGAAAGCGATTCGCATTCGAAGAGGTGTTCTTTATCCAATTGGAGCGCCAGCGCGAGAGAAAGGCATGGCAGAAGAATCCCGCCTTCGTCATCGACCCGAAACAGGAAGCGATGGATAGATTCGTATCGCGCTTCCCTTTCCCTCTAACCGACGCTCAAAAAAAATCGACCGCCGATATCATGGCCGATTTTAAAAAAGGCCATGCCATGGCGCGCCTCCTTGAAGGCGACGTGGGGTCAGGAAAGACCGCGGTCGCCGCAACGACCACATTCGCCGCCATAAATACGCGGCCGCTCTCGGACAAAAAAGACGCCGCGGGGCTTCAGAAACGCCAGGATTATGGATCCCTCCAAGTCGCATACATGGCACCGACGGAGATCCTCGCCGCACAGCATTTCGAATCGTTCATACAATATTTCGAGCATACGGGCATATCGGTCGCTCTCATCACCGGTTCAGGATGCAGGAAATTCCCGGCTAAAGTCCCTTCATTTAAGAACGGCGAACGGCAGAACTGGACGGATATATCGCGCGCTCAGCTCTTGAAGTGGGTGGCGAACGGCGAGATACCGATACTCATCGGCACGCACGCCCTCATCCAAAAATCGGTTAAGTTCAAGAATCTCGCATACGCCGTCGTTGATGAGCAGCATCGATTCGGCACCGCCCAGCGCGCGAAATTGGTACGCAAAGACGGCATACAGCCTCATCTCCTTTCCATGACGGCGACACCGATTCCTCGTACGCTCGCGCTCACTATATATGGAGACCTCGACATATCGATCCTCGATGCCATGCCCCATGGCAGAAAGCCGATCATCACGCAGATAGTCGTGCCCGCGAAAAGCGTCAAAGTAAAGAACAAAGACGGCGCCGAAGTGCTGGAGCGCGAAGAGGCGTACGAAAAGATCCGCGCCCAATTGCGCGAAGGCCGCCAGGCATACGTCATATGCCCGCGCATCGACGAGCCGGATCCTACGAAAGAGAGCGCCGTCCAGGCCAAATCGGTAAAAGAAGAAGCTAAACGCCTCCAGGACAAGGTTTTTCCGGAATACGAGATCGACATCCTCCACAGCAAGATGAAAGACGACGAGAAAGAGCGCGTCATGCTCGAATTCAAGCGAGGCTCGATCCACATCCTCGTGGCCACATCGGTCGTCGAAGTCGGCGTGAACGTGCCGAATGCGACGGTCATACTGATAGAAGGCGCAGAGAGGTTCGGCCTCGCCCAATTGCATCAGCTCCGCGGCCGCGTCGTGCGTTCCAATCATCAGGCATATTGTTTCGTTCTCGCCGAAACGCAGTCTGAAAAGACCATTGATCGCCTGACGGCCCTCACGACGGCGAAAAATGGATTCGAGCTTGCCGAATTCGATCTCAAATTCCGCGGAAGCGGCGAATTGTACGGACGCAAGCAATGGGGCGTCTCCGACGTCGCTATGGAGGCGATACAGAATATAAAAATGGTCGAGGCTGCGCGGACAGAGGCGCTCCGCCTCGCATCAGAGGACGAGTCCCTCGCCCGCCATCCTCTCATCGCATCAGAGCTCTCACGTCGGGAGAAACAGAGGATACATTTCGAATAAGGAAAAGCGGCGGACCCAAAGGGTCCG
>DASZXL010000001.1:0-45283 GCA_035545915.1 Minisyncoccota bacterium | reverse complement strand
ATAAAAAGGCTCTGTCCGCCGTCCTCGGAGAGGCCGAGGAGCCCTAATCGAATCCTGACAAGTCATGCGCATACTCTTTTATTCAGATAACTTCTATCCCGAGACGAGCGGCATATCCGACTCGATCATAGCGACCGCTCGCGGCCTGAAGGCTCAAGGCCATACGGTGGGCTTCGTGGCGGCCCGGTATTCGGATGCGGACTATGCGGCCGTCGGGAGGCCGCGCGACGAGTATCTAGAAAGAGAAGGTTTCGCGGTCCATCGCATCCCTTCGCTTGCCATGGGCGCATCGGGATCCGGGCAGGCGAGAATGGCGATTCCTTTCGGTTGGAGCCTTAATTTTGTCCGGAAGTTCAAGCCGGACGTGATTCATTCCCAGAGCCCATTCGGTACGGGTATCGAAGCGCTCGTGACGTCGCGCGTATTCGGTATACCGCTCGTGGGCACGAATCATACCCTGATCCGCGAATTTATCCGCATATACGGGCCGATCAGGGCTCAGTGGGCCGAGAACATTACTGAGAGATTCTTTTCCTGGTATTACAACCGCTGCCGGTTCGTATCGGTCGTGAGCGGGCAGGTGCTTGACGGGATGCGTGTGCATGGTTTCAGGCGAAAGGCCGATATAATCCTCAATCCCGTATCGATATCGATGTTCGCGCCGGCGACGGCGGGCGAGAAGGCCGGTCTCCGCAAGGAATTCGGCCTTGTCGGGCCGACCGCGATGTATGCAGGTCGTATAGCCGATGAGAAAAGGCTCGATGTTGTCCTGCGGGCATTCTCCGAGCTCAAGAAGACGATGCAATACGCCCACCTAGTCATTGCAGGCAACGGACCGGCCGAACAACGCACGCGCGCATATGCCGAGGCGTTGGGCGTAGGAGGCAGCGTCATATTCACTGGTTTTCTCGATCACGAATCCCTTTCCAAATGGTATAAGGCATCGGACGTCTTCGTTATGATGTGCCCGATCGAGACGCAGTGCCTGGCGTTGATGCAGGCCTTCGCGTCGGGTATACCCGCTGTCGGCGTGGCCGCGGGCGCGGTGAAGGAGCATGTGAAGCCCGCATTCGGCGCGACGGTTCCTGAGGCCGATCACAGAGCGCTCGCCGCGGAGCTCGGAAAGATGCTGAGCGACCAGACTCTTGCTCGCGAGAAAGGCCTCGCCGCCCGCGAATACGTCAAGGCATTCTCCGAGGACGCGATCGCCGGAGAATGGATCAAAGCGTATGCGACCGCGTCCCGTATGTATCTCACTATGCCGAAAGTCTCTGTCATCATACCCGCATATAACGAGAGGGATATGATAGCCGCGACGCTTCGCGCCATATCCGTCCAGGATTATCCTGATTACGAAGTCATCGTCGTCGATAACGCTTCGACCGACGGCACGGCCGAGGTCGCCTCGTCATTCAACGTTAAGGTCGTTCGCGAGCCGAAGAAGGGGCTCCTCGCCGCGCGCGAGCGCGGTCGCCTCGAAGCCCAGGGCGACATCATCGTCCAGATGGACGCCGACTGCCTGCCGGACCGCGACTGGCTCGCGCGCGGCGCCTCCCATTTCGCGGATCCTTCCGTCATGGGCGTCGCCGGTCCCTATGATTATCACGATGGAGGACCTCTCTTCCGCTTCGTGTCGCTCATATCGCAGAGATACGTGTATAGGGGCATGAGCCGCTTCCTCCAGTTCTTCGACCGCGGCGCCGTTCTCATCGGCGGGAACTCCTTCATCCGCGCGTCGGCGCTCGAAAAGACAGGGGGATACGACACCTCCATCGTATTCTACGGCGAAGACACGGACACGGCGAAGAGGGTCGCGCGGCAGGGCAGGGTGCTCTTTGATCCGAGGCTCGCGCAGAAGACGTCGGCCCGCCGCTTCAAGGCCGAAGGCACGATGAAGATATCAGCCCTCTATCTCTTTCATTTCTTTAAGGTAATCTGTATGAGCGGCAGAAAAAAGAAAGCGTCATGATCAAGGATTTCCTCGGGCAATTCAAGGACAAGGCATATCTCAGCCGATCCCTCGGAGCGGCGCTGCTCCTTTTATTCGCGCTCGTCGTAAACTATTGGGCCGGGATCTATGCGAACGAGAAGATCAGTAACCCCGTGGCGGACATCATCCTCGATAATGTGCCCGCCCTCAGCGTCGACCACATATTCGTATACGGCGGGTATATCCTCGTTGCCTGCATATTCCTCGTAGGCATACAGCATTCCCGTCGCGCGCCGTTCATGGTTAAGACCATCGCGCTCTTCTATATCATCCGCGCCCTGTTCACGAGCCTCACCCATATCGCGCCGTATCCGACTCATGTCATCATCGATCCGACGGGGCTGTCCAGGTTCTTCAATTTCGACGGCCAGCTCTTTTTCTCGGGCCATACGGGCCTGCCGTTCCTCATGGCGCTCCTATTCTGGGACAATAAGCGCCTTCGAATCGCCTTCATCGCGCTCTCGGTCATATTCGGCGTCGTTGTGCTCCTCGGGCACCTGCATTATTCGATTGACGTCGCCTCGGCATTCTTCATAACGTATGCTATATATGGTATCGCCGAGCAGGTTTTCAAAAAGGACAAGGAGATCGGGGCGTAGCATCGGCGATCTGTCCCGCGAAGGGCCTATAGTATATCGGTAATACGCATCCATGGCATGGATGAGTGCGGGGTTCGATTCCCCGTAGGTCCACAAACTCTTATTCACATGCCTGGCTTTACAGCCGGGCGCTTCGGGGATATAGTCGACAGAGAACATCAACCTCACCCCGTTACCCCATACCCTTATGCGCGAATGCCTCATCCTTCTCGGTGCGGCATTAAGCCCGCATCATCTGCTCCTTACCAGTCTCCGAGCCTATGAAAGACCCCATGCCTTTCATATCGAGCGTTTCGATCCGAGTCCTCCCGCGGCGCCTCTCATGCATCATGCAGAGCCGGTCCTGGCGGACTTGATCGCTTGCGACTTTCTTCCGCTGGATCAGCCCGTGGAAGTCTCTATCGGGCCTACAAGCCCTCGACCCCAACATAGCCGACCCGAGGTCTCTGACCGGACGGAAAGCTATCCGCATGATTGCGCCGACCCTCCGTGGCGCGGGTTCATCATCGATAGATATAGAGTTTGTAAGTCGAAAGCAAAAATCCGCGGTCGCAGCCGACCGCGGATTTTATTTTTGGAGCATTCCTGTATACTTTCTCTGTGAAAAATCCTCTCGTATTCGTATTGTTCGGCGCGACGGGCGACTTGGCCGTGAAAAAGATATTCCCGGCCCTCGAAGCGCTCTGGAAGGAAGGTGCCTTGGGCGATCATCCCCATATCGTCGCGACGGGAAGGCGCGGTTGGGACGATCAGGCGTTTCGGGCGTTTCTCGACGAGGTCGGCACCGTCACGCCCGGCTTTCTTGGTCTCGTATCGTATGCCGATATCGACGTAGGCGCGGGAACCGGATATGACGAGCTCCGCGCTCAGATCGGCCGCATGCTCGTAAGCGATGGCGGCCCGACCGGCGAGCCCCACATCATGTTCTATTCGTCTCTCGCTCCGCGCTTCCACGGCGAAGTCGCCAAGGCGCTCCACGCGTCGGGCCTCATATCGTGCGGCCGCGGCAAGCTTCTCATAGAAAAGCCATTCGGCGAGGACGAGGGCAGCGCCAAGGCTCTCGATAGGTCGCTCCGCTCGTTCCTCGACGACGATCAGATATTTCGCGTCGATCATTATCTGGGCAAAGATGCCCTCCGCGCCGTCATGGACCTTCACGAGAATACGCCCGAGCTCGCGCATCTCATTTCTGCCGACGCCGTCCAGTCGATCACGATAGCCATTTTCGAGACGAAGGGTATCGACGGTCGCGGTGTGTCATATGACGACGTGGGCGCGTTCAAAGACGTCGGTCAGAACCATGTGCTGGAAATGCTCGCCGCGATCGCAGCCGAGCCGGGGGCAAAAGGCTGGCAGGCCGCACGCGCTGATGTCCTGAAGCGCCTCGCGCCTCCGGCCAAGACCTGCGAGTTGTCCCGTCGCGGGCAATACGAGGGATATGAACATGAGAAGGGCGTCGCGGAGGGATCGGACGCCGAGACCGCATTCGAAGTTATCACGAGCCTTAAATCAGGGAAGCTGAAGAAAGTGCCGCTCACGCTTGTTGCGGGCAAAAAAATGCCGACAGCAAAAGCATTCATCGAAGTCGTTTTCAAAGACGTGCAGGGTCTCCCTAAAAAGATGACGTTCAATATCCAGCCTGAACAGGATATCGTCATCGAGGATCGCGACGGCGGCAGGGAAGCCTTCGATATAAAAAAGACCCGCGATGCGTACGGGAACGTTATCCTCGCCGCTCTCGAAGGCTCGGAACGCTCGTTTGTGGGTTCGGATGAGATCCGCGCGCTCTGGGCGTACACCGACCGCGTCGTCGCGTGCTGGAGCAAGGTGCCGCTCGAGCGATATGGCCCTGACAAGCCTTTTTTGATAAAATAGCGCGATATAACAACCGACCAACCGATATGCTCAAACGATTTTTGATGAAACAGGCCATGAAATCCCAGCTCAAGGGCGTACCCGAGACTGAGCAGGACGCGCTCCTCGACCTCGTCGAGAAGAACCCGGCGTTCTTCGAGAACCTCGCCAAGGAATTGCAGGAGGGTTTGAAGTCGGGCAAAGACCAGCAGGCCGTCATGATGGAGCTTATGGGCAAGCACCGGGATGAGCTCGGCAAGCTCATGCAGAAATAGGAATAGAGCGAACACATGCGATCTAAAAAGATATTCATCTTCATAGGAAACCCCGATCACGACTCGCTCTCGACCGCGATCGCCGAATCATATGCCAAAGGCGCGCAGTCGGCAGGTCACGAAGTCCGCATCATGCATATCGCCGATATGCGTTTCGACCCGATCCTCCACAAGGGCTACAAAGTCATCCAGCAGTTCGAGCCTGACCTCATAAAATTCCAGGAGAACGTCAAATGGTCCGAGCATTTCGTATCCGTATTCCCGATCTGGTGGTCTGACGTGCCGGCTCTCATGAAAGGCCTCGTCGACCGCGTCTGGATGCCGGGCTTCGCTTTCAATTTCAGGAAGGGTCTCATCCCTGGCTGGTATCGCCGATTGAAGGGCCGCTCCGCGCGCGTCATCTGCACGTCCGACTCGCATCCGTTCCTTCTCTGGGCATTGTTCGGCGGCAACATAAACAGCTGGGTCCGCGGCGTGCTCCGCTTCTCAGGCTTCGCTCCGGTGCGAAAGACCTGGATATCAGGCATGAAGAAGATGACTCCCGAGCGCGGACAGCGCGTGCTCGCCGATATCGAAAGGCTTGGCAGGAGGGGTAAATAAAGATAAGGTAAGCCCCTATGTCCCTCTCCATCGGCATCGTCGGCCTCCCGAACGTCGGCAAATCGACCCTCTTCAACGCTCTCACCAAAAAGAGCGTGCTTGTCGCGAACTATCCGTTCGCAACGATCGATCCGTCGGTCGGCGTCGTCGCCGTGCCTGACGAACGCCTCTGGAAGCTCTCCGATTTCTCTAAATCCAAGAAGACCGTTCCGGCCGCCGTCGAATTCGTCGATATCGCGGGCCTCGTGAAAGGCGCATCGGCAGGCGAGGGTCTCGGCAATAAATTCCTCTCGAACATCCGCGAGACCGACGCGATCGCCGAAGTCGTCCGCATATTCGAGGACGACGACATCATCCACGTCGCGAATAAGATCGATCCGCTTTTCGATATCGAGATCATCAATATGGAACTCGTCACGGCTGATCTCGATACCGTTTCAAAGCGCATCATAAATCTCGGCAAGGAAATGAAGGCCGGCAAGAAAGAGGCTGTTATCGAAATGAAGCTCCTCGAACGACTGAAACCGGCTCTCGCCGCGGGCAAACTCGCTTCGACCGTGACGCCTGACGAATTCGAGGCGCCTTTCATGAAGCATCTCCATCTCCTCACGTCGAAGCCGATGCTCTATGTATTGAATAAGAAGAGCGGCGGAAAGAATCTCGACGAAATGAAGAACGAGCGATTTACGAAGCTCATGGATTTCATACAGAAGAGCGGCGCGGGTCATGTCATCGTCGATGCAGGCTTCGAGCACGACCTGAAAGATATGACTGATGACGAGAAGAAAGAGATGCGTGATGGCATGGGCGCGGGTAATGGCATCGATGCTTTGATCAAGAAGAGCTACGAGCTTCTCGGTCTCATCAGCTATTTCACGACAGGCGTAGACGAGACGCGCGGCTGGACGATCAAACGCGGCATCCCGGCGCCCCAGGCTGCCGGTGCCATCCACACTGATTTCATAACTAAATTCGTGCGTGCGCAGGTGATCGAATGGGACAAGCTTCTCGCCGCAGGATCGTATGCATCCGCCCGCGAGAAAGGCCAAGTGCGCACGGAAGGGAAGGAATACATCGTCAAAGACGGCGACGTCATCGAGTTCATGGTGTAGATAGATTATGCTAATCTAGTCTTTAGAAAGGAGGTGTTGTATGGCACTTGGAATTCCAGGAACCGGTCCGTATGGATCGGTCAGAGCTCTTAGGACGGACATCAACGATTGCAAATACGAGCTCAGGCTTATCTCTGAAGGCATGCGCCGGCCGATCGGCTCTAAAAGATTAAAGGAGATGATCGAAACCAACAGGGCCAAGATCAGAGCCATAACGGCTGCGGCAAGAGCAAAGAAAGCCCTCCGTTCCTGATCGGTCTCATCAGACCTAAGGCCGCCCAAAAGGCGGCTTTTACGTTTCTTGACCATCTGTGCATAACTCGGTTGCGCCAAACTCTTGCCAATTCGATATAATTAATGGGTAAAAGTCGTAGCGGATCTTATAAGCAATATCTTTTGAGAACATGAAAGCACTTCACATGATCGCCTTCATCCTCGTCGTAGTCGGCGCCGTAAACTGGGGCCTCACCGCGCTCGGATGGAATCTCGTGAACATGATCCTCGGCAGCTGGCCTGCAGTTGAGAAGATCGTGTACATCCTTGTAGGCCTCTCCGGCCTTCTCGTCCTCTTCACCCATAAGAAGGACTGCAAGGCATGCATGACGTCGTCGGCTCCTTCGGCGATGTAATGCGCGGCCGCTTCGGCGGTCCGTCGAAAAAGCCGGGCTTCGATGCCTGGCTTTTTCATGCATTTTTCCTGTATCATTGGTCTATATGCCAAACAAAACCACCGCAAAGGATTTCTTTATATACCTCGCGAGCTTCGCAGGTCTCTATGTGAGCGTTATATCGCTCATCAGTCTTCTTTTCGCCATCATCAACCGCGCGCTGCCGGACGCTCTCAATTCCTACTACTATGCCGCTGATTTCTATTCGGGCCCGATCCGTGCGGCGATCGCATGCCTTCTCATCGTATTTCCGCTCTATCTCGTCATCGCCGCATACATAGACCGCTATGTCCGCGCCAACCCTGAGAAGAAAGACATCGCGGTGAGGAAATGGCTCACCTACCTTACGCTCTTCGTTACGGGCGTCGCCGTCGTGATCGACCTCGTCGTCCTCGTGAACACGTTCCTCGGCGGAGAGATCACCGCTCGATTCGCATGGAAGGTCGTCTCCGTCCTCGGCGTATCCGGCGCGGTCTTCGGTTACTATTTCTACGATCTCAAGAAGACCTTCGCCGCCGAGTCTCCGAAGAGGACGAAGCTCATCGTCTCTTTGGCATCGCTTCTCGTCATCGGCTCTCTGGTCACCGGTTTCGTTCTCGTGGGTTCGCCTATGAAGGCGCGCTCCCTTCGTTTTGACGAGAGGCGCGTGAACGACCTCACGTCCATCCAGTGGCAGATCGTCAATTACTGGCAGCAGAAGGGCTCTATCCCTGCCGACATCTCGGCTCTGAACGATTCGATATCGGGCTATATCATCCCTGTCGATCCGGAGACGGGCAAGGCGTACGGATACCAGAAGTCGGGCGCTCTGACGTTCAAGCTTTGCGGTGATTTCGAATTGGCGGCTGACAGCGCATATGGTTCCAAATACGCGACGGATTCATCCGCGGCATATCCTATGATCCCCGGTTCGTCGAATTGGTCGCACGGCGCGGGCACGGTCTGCTTCGATCGCACCATAGACCCCGATATGTATCCTGTTCGCGACGCTTCGATGGGAAAGACGATGTACTAATCGATGAACACGTACGATCATTCTAAAATAGAGAAGAAGTGGCAGAGGGAGTGGGAGAAGAAGGGTATATATGAGGCCCAGGACGGAAGCTTGGCCAAGAAATTCTATCCGCTCGTCGAATTCCCATTCCCGTCGGGCGCAGGGCTTCACACTGGCCACATCAGGAGCTACACGGCGATGGACATCGTCGCCCGAAAGCGCCGCATGCAGGGCGAGAACGTCCTCTATCCGATCGGATGGGACGCTTTCGGCCTGCCTACGGAGAACTACGCCATCAAAACCGGCCGTCCGCCGAAGGACGTCACCAAAGAGAATACGGACAACTTCCGCAGGCAGCTCCAGTCGCTCGGCCTCTCGTTTGACTGGTCGCGCGAGGTGGATACGACCGACCCCGGTTACTATCGCTGGACGCAGTGGATATTCATCCAGATGTACAAGAAGGGCCTCGCATACAAGGCCAAGACAGAGATCAACTGGTGCCCGAAGGACAAGATCGGCCTCGCGAACGAGGAGGTCGTGAACGGCTGCTGTGAGCGCTGCGGCACGCCTGTAGAGAAGCGCGTAAAGGAACAGTGGATGCTCGCCATCACGAAATATGCCGACAGGCTCTATGCCGACCTCGACAAGGTCGACTATCTGGAGAAGATAAAGATCCAGCAGAGGAATTGGATCGGCAGGTCGGAGGGCGCAGAGATCGATTTCGCGGTCAAAGCGAGCGGCGCGGCTGTCTCCGACAAGATCCGCGTCTTCACGACGCGTCCCGATACGCTCTTCGGCGTGACGTATGTGGTTATCGCTCCCGAACATGAGCTCGTATCGAAGCTTTCATATAAAAATAAGTCCGAGGTGGGCGCGTATGTCGCCGCGGCCAAAAAAATGGACGACATCGCTCGCACCGATGCCCAGAAAGAGAAGACGGGCGTGAGGCTCGACGGCGTCATGGCGATAAATCCGGCGAATAGCGAAGAGGTGCCGATATTCGTCTCCGACTACGTGCTCGCGACCTACGGCACGGGCGCCGTCATGGCCGTACCCGCGCATGACGTCCGCGACCGCGCCTTTGCGACCAAATTCAAATTGCCGATCCGCCGCGTCATCGAGCCGGCGTTCAAAGGCCTTTCCGGAGACGGCGCGATCGAACCGGGCCTGCCTTTCATAAAGCGCGACGCGGTCTGCATCGTCGTCCGCGATCCGAAGACCGGCGCGTATCTCTGCAACAGCTGGAAGGGTATCCACATGCACGGGCTCTTCACGGGTGGCGTAGAGCAGGGCGAGGACCTCGTCGAGGCGGCCCGCCGCGAAATCCTCGAGGAGACGGGATACAAGAACCTCAAGCATATCCGAACCTCGCCGATAGCCATAAACACCTTCTTCTATCACCGCGTCAAAAAGCAGAACCGCCACGCGCATTTCACGTTCGTATTCTTCGACCTCGAGAACGGCGAGCGCGCGCCTGTCGACGAGAAGGAGGCGGCTCTCCACGAGATCGTCTGGAAGAAGAAAACCGAGCTCAAGAATTTCTTCACCGTATTCGAAGGCGAATTTATCCTCAATATCCTCGATAGCGACGACTATGTGAACGTCGATGACGGCGTGCTGTCCGATTCGGGCTCCTTTAGCGGCCTCGAATCGGCAGATGCGCGCAGGAAGATCGCCGAAGCCGTAGGCGGGAAGCAGGTCATTCGCTACAAGCTCCGCGACTGGATATTCTCCCGCCAGCGCTACTGGGGCGAGCCGATACCTATGATCTCCTGTGAGAAGTGCGGCTGGGTGCCGGTGCCTGAGAAAGACCTGCCCGTCGAATTGCCGAAGGTCGACAAATACGAGCCGACCGATACGGGCGAATCGCCGCTCTCTCTCATATCCAAATGGGTCGAAACTAAATGCCCGACCTGCGAGGGCCCTGCGCGTCGCGAGACCGACGTCATGCCTAACTGGGCAGGCTCTTCGTGGTATTACCTCCGCTATATAGATCCGAAAAATAAGAAGGCGCTCGCCGCGCCGGACAAGGTGGCCTATTGGGCGCCCGTCGATTGGTATAACGGCGGTATGGAGCATACGACGCTCCATCTCCTCTATTCGCGCTTTTGGCACAAGTTCCTGTTCGATATCGGGGCGGTGAATACCGACGAGCCGTATATGAAGCGTACCTCGCACGGTCTCATCCTCGCCGAAGGCGGCGTGAAGATGTCGAAATCGCTCGGCAACGTCGTGAATCCCGACGAATTGGTCGGAATCTACGGCGCCGACGCGCTCCGCGTCTATGAGATGTTCATGGGTCCGTTCGACCAGGCTATCGCATGGGATTCGAAGAGCATCATCGGCCCGCGCCGATTCATCGAGCGCTTCCACGCTCTCTCCGAGAAGTCGTCCGAGGATAAGGCTGCCGCGCTCTCAAAAGAGACGCAGAGTCTCCTCCACAGGACCATAGCCAAGGTATCTGCCGATATCGAATCCATGGGATTCAATACGGCGGTGTCCGCTCTCATGATCCTCATCAACGCGCTCGAAAAAGAGGCCGCGATACCGCGCGCAGACTTCGAGACCTTCGCCAAGCTCGTCGCGCCGTTCGCGCCGCATGTGGCCGAGGATATCTGGGCCGAGATCGGCAATAAAGGCTCGATCCACACGTCCGCCTGGCCCGTCGCCGATGCGTCGAAGATAGTCGAAGAGGCTCTGAAGGTCGTCGTCCAGGTGAACGGCAAGGTCCGCGGCGCTTTCATCGCCGAGAGAGGCATGGACAAAGACGCTCTCGAGAAGGCGGCTCTCGCTCTCGACGAGGTTAAGAAATGGGTAGGGGACAAGAAGCCAGAGAAGATCGTCGTCGTGCCGGGGAAGCTCGTCTCGATCGTCGTCCGATAGAAAGGGCTGCCCTTGACATGGACTTGACGGGACGATAACCTTGACGTACTATCAAATTCATGACAACTACAAGCCTCACGCTCAAGCCTAAGCAGGTCGTCAAGGCGCTCTTGAAGAGCCTTCCTGACCGCGCTCAGGAAGTGGTCGTGAAGCGTTACGGCCTCGGCAAGGAGGCCAAGAAGATGACGCTCGAAGCCATAGGCAAGACCTACGGCATCACCCGCGAGCGCGTCCGCCAGATCGAGAACTATGCCATCTCGAACATCCAGAAATCCAAGGAATACGACGCTCAGGGCGCCGCGTTCAAGGAGCTCGAAGGCATGATGAAGGAGATGGGCGGCGTTATGGCCGAGGAAGACCTTCTCGACGCGGTCTCGAAGGACGCTTCCGTCCAGAACCACATATATTTCCTCCTCGTCCTCGGCCGCGCATTCAAATGGCAGAAGGAGGATGATAATTTCAAGCATCGCTGGCATGTCGACGAGGATACCTCGAAGAAAGTCGAGGAGGCCCTCAAAAAGCTCTATAAGAACCTCAAGGACGACGACATCATCCCTGAGTCCGAGATGATCGACACCTTCCTCAATCACGTCGAAGGCCTCAATGACCAGTATCGAAACGAGGAGATCCTCAAGCGCTGGCTCTCGCTCTCGAAGAAGGTGGGCAAGAATCCCCTCGGCGAATGGGGCGTCTCCCACTCTCCGAACATCAAGGCTAAGGGCATGCGCGACTACGCGTTCCTCGTCATTCGAAAGCACGGCTCCCCGATACACTTCCGCGAGGTCGCGAAGCAGATCGAGAAGATGTTCGACAAAAAGGCCCATGTAGCGACGACCCATAACG
Source organism: Minisyncoccota bacterium (assembly GCA_035545915.1). GTDB lineage: Bacteria > Patescibacteriota > Minisyncoccia > Phycocordibacterales > UBA6065 > UBA6065. The sequence goes on along the minus strand of DASZXL010000001.1, from coordinate 33,465 downwards.
AGCTCATCAAGGATCCTCGATTCGTGCTCGTGGGCCGCGGCCTCTACGCGCTCTCCGAATGGGGCTATATGTCGGGCGTCGTGAAGGATGTCATCAAAAAGATACTCGATAAGAACGGCCCTCTCACCAAAAAGGAGGTCGTCGATAAGGTCATGAAGGAACGCTACGTTAAAGAGAACACCATCCTCGTCAATCTCCAGAATCCGAAGTACTTCAAAAAGGACAGGGAGGGGAGGTACTCCCCAGCGGCATAGAAAAGCGGGCGAAGGCCCGTTTTTTCTTTGCTATAATATCCTCCGTGAGCATATATCAGTCCCTCGTCCATTTCGCCCTTGAGATCGCGTTCCCGGAGACATTCCGCTGGGTCGCCTATTTCGCGGTCTTCTGGGTGCCCGCGCTTCTTATTGAATACGCCTGGAAGCTCTGGGTCGCATACGTCAGGACGGCATGGGTCCTCAAGCAAAAGCATGCGGTCCTCGAGATAAAATTGCCGGCCGAGACCTTCAAATCGCCCGCCGCCATGGAACTCGTCCTCAATGCCCTCATGCAGACGGGCGGCGAAGGCACCGTCATCGAGCGATATTGGGAGGGAAAAGCCCGCCCGTGGTGCTCGCTCGAGCTTTGCTCTATAGACGGCGAGATACGATTCTTCGTCTGGTGCTTCGATAATCAGAAGAATTTCATCATGGCCAATATATACGCGTCGTATCCTGACGTGGTCATCCACGAAATCCCCGACTATACGGAGAAGGTCCTGCTTAACCTCGATAAATACGATATCTATACCTCTGAATATAAGGCCGTTAAGCCTGATCCGTATCCTATAAAGACATACGTCGACTACGGCCTCTCCGATGATCCGAAGGAGGAGTTCAAGGTCGATCCGCTCGCGTCTCTCATCGAGGTCATGTCGTCGGTCAAGAAGGAAGATCAGATCTGGTTCCAGTTCGTCGTCCGCGCCCACAAGGCGGAGAAGAATCATTTCGACAAGACCCAGCCTGATCCATGGATCGTCGCGGCAAAGGAAGAGATAGCGAAGATCGCCAAGGATGTCACCGAGGAGAAGGACGGAAAGAAGGTCGTCCACATGGAGCGTCTGACCGAGGCTCAAAAGGAGGCCGTGAAAGCCATCGAGCGCTCGATCGGCAAATACGGCCTCGATGTCGGCATACGCGGCATAAACGTCATACCCAAGGGCCGCGGCGGCCTCTCCGTGGGTATCATCAAAGGTTCGTTCCGTCCGTTCGGCTCGAATAATCTGAACGGCTTCGCCCCTGCGGCCGCCGAATTCCCGTATCCCTGGCAGGATAAGAGCGGCAAGAAGCTCGCGGGCTGGAAGAAGTCGATGTTCGAGATGTATTGCGCGCGCTCCTTCTTCCAGCCGCCGTATTGGGGCGTCGAATATCCAAAGCAGAAGCCGATGATACTCAATACCGAAGAGCTCGCGACCTTGTATCATTTCCCCGGCAGCGCCGTAAAGACGCCCGGCCTCCATCGTCTGCCGTCCAAGCGCGCCGACGCTCCCTTCAATCTTCCCGTCTAATATGGATCCGAGTCTCCTCAAATACATCCCTGAGCCCCCTCGCGAAGAACTCCTGCCCGCTCCGAAGCGGGGTTTTCAGTTCAAAATGCCCGGGCATCCGCGGCGTGTATGGATAGGCGTGGGCGCGCTCGTCTTTATCATCGTTGGCCTGCTCTACTATCGATTCCTCTCGCCGACGTCAGGTATCCAAGCCCAAGCCGTCACCGACGCGATCGTGACCGTGCCGAAAGGCGAGGGCCTTTCTGCCGCATCCGAGCGGCTCGGTTCGGCGGGGGCTATCCGATCTGAATTCGCTTTCAAAGCCTTGATAGTCCTTTTCGGCGGTTCAAGGGGCATACAGGCAGGCGAATATTATTTCCCGAAGCCCGAGAACGCCGTCTGGGTCGCGTGGAGGCTCACGCATAGCCTCTCTGAGTTCACGAATGTCCGCGTCACCATACCCGAAGGCCTCAATTCCGCGGAGATCGGAACGCTCATCGATGCGGTGCCGGAGCTTACGCGATTCAAGAGGGCCGACTTTCTTAAAATAGCCGCGCCGCACGAGGGATATCTTTTTCCCGATACCTATTTCTTCCTGCCTAACGTGACGGCGGACGACGTCGTTAAAGCCATGCTCGTCAATTATCACGACCGCATCGAGACCTTGAGCGCCGAGATCCAGGCCTTCGGCAAGCCTTTGCCCGACGTCATTAAAATGGCCTCGATCGTCGAAGAGGAAGCGAGGACGGACGAGACCCGCCGCACGATCGCGGGCATTTTGTGGAAGCGCCTCAAAGAGGGTATGCCTCTCCAGGTCGATTCCGCATTCGCATTCGTGAACGGAGAAAAAGACAGCCGCGATCTGTCGACCGCCGATCTCGCTATCGAATCGCCGTACAATACCTATATCCATAAAGGCCTGCCGCCTACGGCTATAGCAAATCCCGGCCTCGATGCCATCCGCGCGACCGTCACCCCGATACCGACCGGATATTATTTCTATCTCTCGGACAAGGACGGCAATATGCATTATGCGGTTACGCTTGATGAGCACGTCATCAATAAGGCGAAGTATCTCGACTATTAGTTGAAGAAGGCCGGTTTTAATGGTACTTATGAGGCATGATCCATCGATCTGCGTCTCAAGCCCGCCTTAAAGCGTTCGTTGGCATGTCCGGCGGCGTCGATTCGTCGGTTTCGGCCGCTCTTTTAAAAGAGCACGGCTATGACGTTACCGGTGTCTTCATAAAGGTCTGGCAGCCCGACTGGATGGAGTGCTCGTGGCGCGAAGACCGCCTCGATGCTATGCGCGTATGCGCTCGTCTCGACATTCCATTCGTAACGCTCGATCTCGAAAAAGAATATAAGAGGGAGGTCGTCGACTATATGATCGCGGAATATAAAGCCGGTCGCACGCCGAATCCTGACATCATGTGCAATCGCCACGTGAAATTCGGCGGATTCTTCGACTGGGCTATGAAACAGGGTGCTAGAGAAGAGGGTGTCTATGTCGCGACAGGCCATTATGCGCAGATCGAGAACGGCAGACTTCTTTCCAGTAAGGATGAAGGCAAAGACCAGTCGTATTTTCTCTGGACTCTGACGGAACAGGAGCTTTCAAAGACGTTGTTTCCGGTCGGCGGCATGGAAAAGTCGGAGACGCGCCGTCTCGCGCGGAGATTCGGCCTGCCGGTCGCGGAGAAACGCGACAGCCAAGGGCTCTGCTTCATCGGCAAGGTGGATATAAAGGAATTCCTGTCTCATTACATAGAGCCAAAGCGCGGCGATGTTATCGACGAAAAGGGCGCGGTTATAGGTTCGCATGACGGGGCGGTATTCCTCACGCTTGGCGAGCGTCACGGATTTAGCATCGCGACCAAGACCCCGAATGACGAGCCGTATTACGTCGCCGGTCGCGATCTCGACAAGAATATCGTAAAGGTATCCCATCGATCGATCGATGGAGCGCTTTCGGTAGAGAAGAAAGACTACAGGCTCGATTCGATTAATTGGATATCGGGTGCTCCGGAGGCAGGGAAGACATATACAGCGCGCATCCGCCACCTCGGAGAGCTCATTCCGTGCACGATCAAGGGTCCCAATATTTCCTTCGAAAAGTCCCTCATCGTCGCTACGGGTCAATCGGTCGTCGTCTATGACGGGGATATCTGCGTCGGAGGAGGAATTGTTTGTTGACATGCCGATAAAAGTATGGAGAATTATGGAAAACCAGCTCCCTCAATATTATGCTCTGGAATTCCGTATATCTCGATTGCTTCAATCCCGATGACGTTTATCTGCTTCTCCTGATCCGGGAGGCGTGCTCGAAAATCGATTACAGCCTTGATCTCGGGAAGATGCCGACCCACCTCGGTAGGACGGGTTGTACAAGGGCATCTTGGTGCCATCTTCTGACGAGATCGATCCAAGCCGGACTTCGCGTGCGACAGCTCAAAGTGAACGTCGTCGACGGCCTCGTCCTCTACGTCATACCCGAACCCGGGAGCCGGCCTTCAGAGGGTCGGATATCCTGCCAGATAGGCCGGATGCCCCATTCATGGCTTGAGACCGAGCATGATGCGATCATCGATGTCTGTCCCATGGCCTCTGTCGGCGGTCCGATCATGTATTACAAGAAGGCCCACGGCGACGAAGAGAAGGCGTGGGAGATATGCTCCCAGATGTATCAGCCTGACGCATCGGTGATAGAAGGCATACTCGAAGCTGAGGGGTATAAGACTGCCTATGCAGCTCTCGCTCCCGCATTCGAAGAAGTCATCGGTTCGGTCAGGCGGAAAGACCTTGAACGTCACTATGCCGGTATCTCAGCGCTCGCCTCAGGGTGAGCGCTTTTCTTTTTGATATAATAGACCCATGTCCCCCCTTTTGATCGTTAAATCGACGGGAGAGCAGGAAGCGTTCGACGCGGCCAAGCTCGTCAATTCGCTCCGCAAGGCGGGCGCTTCCAAAGACCAGGCTGAAAGCGTCCTTCGCCATGTCGAAGAAGAGCTCGTGGCCGGCACGACGACGTCCGAGCTCTACCGGCACGCCTTCGACATGCTCAGGAAGACCGCTCGTCCGGTCGCCGCGCGATATTCGATGAAGCGCGCCATAGCCGACCTCGGCCCGAACGGCTTTCCCTTCGAGAAATTCATCGCCGAGATATTCAAGTCCGAGGGCTATGAAGCTCTCACCGATCAGGTAGTTTATGGATCCTGCGTCCCGCATGAAGTCGACGTCGTCGCATGGAAGGGCAAGGAGCTCTGCATGGTCGAGGCGAAATTCCATAACGAATACGGCGTCAAATCCGATCTCAAGGTCGCGCTCTACGTGAATGCGCGCTGGGAAGACCTCAAGGGGGCTGAATTCGAATTCGGCGGCGTGAAGCGCAAGATGACCTCTTTCCAGCTCTTCACCAATACTAAATTCACCGACACCGCCATCCGCTACGCCGAGTGCAAGGGTCTGTCCTTGGTCGGATGGAATTATCCGAAGAAAGGCAATCTCGAGGACCTCATTCAGGAGTCGGGGCTTCATCCGCTCACGTCTCTCACCAGTCTGTCGCAGACTGAAAAGAGAACGCTCCTCGATGCTGGTATGGTCCTCTGTAAACAAGTGGCGGCACAGGGCGGAAACTTGGTAAGCTATGGCATATCGCGAGAGAAGGTGAAGCAGGTTTTGCTCGAGATAGAGCATCTTTGCGCGTAGCAATCACGTGCACGTGACAGGACTCTAACCTAAAAACAGAATGGGAGATTACGTAAAAAAGATCGGTATACGAAGCAAGGATTGGAACTACGGCGGGCCGAAGTGGAAGCTTTCGCGCTCGAAACTCGATCTTTTCGTGGAATGTCCGCTCTGTTTCTATTTGGATAACAGGCTCGGCGTATCGCGCCCGCGCGGTCCTTCGTTCACGCTCAATATCGCCGTCGACGAGCTCCTTAAAAGAGAATTCGATGCGCATAGGGTGGGGAAGACGGCGCATCCTTTGATGGAGCAGTACGGCATCAAGGCCATCCCGTTCGCGCACAAGGACCTCGACGATTGGCGCACGAACTTCACCGGCATCCAGTACGCGCACCCCGAATCAGGTCTCACGATAAGCGGCGCCATCGATGATGTCTGGATCAACCCAAAAGAAGAATTGATGATCGTCGATTACAAGGCGACGTCGAAGGACGGCAAGATCGAGACCCTCTCTGATTCCGGCTGGGACCGGCAGTATAAGCGCCAGATGGAGGTCTATCAGTGGCTTCTCCGCAGGAAGGGCTTCAAGGTTTCCGACAAGGGCTATTTCGTATATGTGAACGGCAGGAAGGATAAGAAAGCCTTCGACGCCAAGCTCGAATTCGACGTGACGCTCATCGAGCATGTAGGCGACGATTCGTGGGTCGAGGATGCTATACTCAAGGCCAAGAAATGCCTCGACACGGAGAAATTGCCGTCGCCGTCGACCGCGTGCGAGCATTGTATGTACCGGAAGTTCGCCCGCGACGTGCAGCAGGATTTCGCGAAGAAGAAACCTAACGAAAAAACCGATGATACCAAAACCGATAGACTCCTTTAAAGACCGCGTGCAGGAGGTCGTCCGCGGCATACCGAAGGGCAAGACGCTTTCGTATAAAGACGTGGCCTCGCGGGCCGGAAATCCCGGCGCGGCGCGCGCTGTCGGTATGATCATGGCGAATAACGACGATATGTCGATTCCATGCCATCGCGTGGTCCGTTCCGACGGCAAAATCGGCGGATATAACGGCATACGCGGCGGAAACAAGGGCTCCGAGGCTAAAATATCGCTTCTGCGCGCAGAAGGCGTGCTCCCATAGGCTTTTTGCGGCCTGTGCATAAACCGCTGGCGCTTACGCCCTAAGAGCGGGACAATGGGGAAAGGAACAGACACCTTGAACTCCCTTATATATGGAATCGAACGACCATCCCAAAGATCTGAGGAGTCCTTTGGTCCGGCTCCAGATCGGTCTTGAAGATTGCAGAAAGATCTTGGCCGTACCCGGCATCTCCGAGCAGGTGAGGCGCGATCAGGAGGTCCTGGAAAGGAATATACTCCAGGCTATGCATGCTCTATCGCCTGAGGGGTACGAAGAAGCCAGACAGGCTCTCGGCCATGAGCCGACCGGCGTGGAAGTGGTTCTCTATTTTATTAAGGTCCACGCCGAGGAGTACGCGCTCACCCATTAGGGTGGGCGCTTTTGTCCCTTTTGTTTATACTAGTTCCATGTCCGAAACCGGCGCCAGAACTAATACGGACCTTCTGCGTCAGATCAGGGACGAGATCCTGACGCTCAAGGAGTCTCCGCTTTACGCGTATCGCACCCAGAACAAATACTTTCCCGTAATAGGAGAGGGCGCGCACGACGCGCATCTCATGTTCGTCGGCGAGGCGCCCGGCGAAAATGAGGCCAAGACCGCGAAGCCTTTCTGCGGCAGGTCGGGCAAGCTCCTTGACGAGCTTCTCGCATCGATCGGCATGGATCGCGCCAAAGTCTATGTCACCAATCTGGTCAAAGACCGCCCGCCGGGAAATCGCGATCCCGAACCGGCCGAGATCGCTCTCTACGGCCCATTCCTGGACCGCCAGATCGCCATTATGAAGCCGAAAGTCATAGCGACCCTCGGCCGCTATTCGATGAAATACGTATTCGAGCGCTACGGACTCTCCTCTGTTCTTCAAAGCGTATCAAAGATCCATGGCATGGAATTCAAGGGCGCTGCGCCCTACGGCGAAGTGACCGTCGTCGCCCTCTACCATCCCGCGGTCGCGCTCTATAACGGCGGTATGAAGGAGACGCTTCTCGAAGATTTCAAAGTCTTAAAGAAATACATATGAAAGAATTCATTGAATCTCTGAATTCCCGTTACGCCAAGCTTCATAGCGCGTATGAAAGAGCCTTTTGGACGTCGTACATGGGCGATCGGAGCGTGAATGCGAAGATGGTGAAAGCCCAAGAGGCCCGAGACGCGTTCCGCTCCGACGTAAAACTCCTCGCCGCGGTCGACGCGCATCTTGTCAAAGCCAAAGGCGCCTCCCGCGAAGCGCTCCTCGACTGGAAGCGATTCTTCGGTCTTTATCAGACGCCGGCCGGTCTCGTGCCTCTGCGAAAACAGGTAGCAGAGCTCGAAGCGAAGATCCATAAGATCATGGCGATGCGCAAGGAAGGCTATATCGACCCGAAGACAGGGAGATTCGTCGAGGCATCGAGCAATAAGATGCGCACGATCATATCTACGGATTCGAACGAAGCCGTCCGCAAGGCCTGCTTCGATGCCATCGAAAAGCTCCCGCTCGATACGCTCGACCTCTATATAGAGCTCATCGGGCTTCGCAACCGCTATGCCCGCGATCTCGGCCATGACGACTTTTACGCCTATAAATTGCGTCAGGACGAGGATATGACGAAGAGAGAGCTCTTTTCCATATTCGATGCCGTATATGAGAAGACTAAGTATGCCTTCGCCAATATCCGCGAGCTTGAGAAGACTATGCCCGGTCTTCGAAAGCCGTGGAATATGGGATATATGCTTACGGGCGACTTCACCAAAGAAGAAGACCCGTATTTCGGCTTCGAAGAGGCTCTCATGTATTGGGGCAAGACATTCTCCGGTCTCGGCGTCGATTTCGCCGATGGAAAGATCAATCTCGACCTTCTCGATCGCAAGGGCAAATATAGCAACGGCTTTTGCCATTGGCCCGAGATCGTCCGCTATGAGGGCGCGAAGCGCATCCCCGGCATAAGCAACTTCACCTGCAACGCCATTCCGGGTCAGGTCGGATCGGGCATCGACGGACTTCATACGCTCTTTCACGAGGGCGGTCACGCGGCCCATCTTCTTAATTCGACTGAACGGCAGGTGTGCCTTAATACCGAATATCCGCCGCAATCGGTATCGTGGGCCGAAACGCAGAGTATGTTCATGGATTCGATATCGTCTTCGATCGAATGGAAGATGCGCTATGCGCGGACTAAGGAAGGTAAACCGTATCCGTTCGATCTGTTCGAACGTAAATTGAGGAAAGTCTATCCGTTACGGCCTCTCGGCCTCATGTCCATCATGTTCGTCGCCGAGTACGAGAAGGAGATATATGAAGCAAAGACCCTGACGCGAGACGTCGTGCTCGAGACGGCACGGAAGATGTATCGAAAGTATTTTGATCGATCAGAAGATTATGTGCTGGCGCTCAATATTCCGCACATATATTCATGGGAGAGCTCTGCGTACTATCACGGCTATGCCTTGGCCGAGCTCGGCGTATTCCAGTGGCGCGAATATTTCTTTAAAAAATACGGATACATCGTCGACAATCCCCGGGTCGGTAAGGAGATGATCAAAGTGTGGAAGTTCGGCTCCAAATACCCCTCCAAAACATTCATCAAGATGGCGACGGGGAAGACCTTAAGTTCCGACGCATTCCTTCGCGATTCGACGAAGACGCTCGACCGGGTTTTGGCTGATGCTCGCGCCAAGATCGCGCGGCTCGCCTCGGTGCCCATAAAGAAAGGGTCTATAAAGCTCGGCGCAAAGATATCGCTCGTCCATGGGAAAAAGAAGATCGCCGACAGCGCGCGCGGCTTCGAGGCGATGGATCAGAAATACCGAAAGTGGCTCCATTCGTTGAAGGATGAGGCTAAATAATGCTAGATTAGCTTCATGAATTCCGCAGAAGTCCGCAAGCGATTCCTGGCTTTTTTCGAGAAAAGAGGTCACGCCATCATCCCCTCGTCTCCGCTCGTTCCCGAGAACGATCCGACGGTGCTTTTCAATACGGCGGGCATGCAGCCCTTGGTCCCATATCTCATGGGCCGACCGCATCCGCTCGGCGACAAGCTCGCTGACTTCCAAAAATGCGTCCGCACGGGCGACATCGACGATATCGGCGACAATACGCATCTCACGTTCTTCGAGATGATGGGTAACTGGTCGCTTGGTTCGTATTTCAAGGAAGAGGCCATCAAGTGGAGCTTTGAACTCCTCACGTCGAAGACCGAAGGATTCGGTCTCGATCCAAAACGTCTCTATGTGACCGTATTCGCCGGCGATGACAACGCTCCGCGCGACAACGATGCCGCCCGTATCTGGGAATCCGTCGGCATGCCGAAGCACCGCATCTATTTCAAGGGCGCTCACGCCAACTGGTGGCCTGCCGTAAAGGGCAGAGATACCTGGACCGGCCCGACCGGCCCGTGTTCTGAAATGTTCTATGACCTTACACCCGAGGGTCTTGGTGATCTGACGCCCGAACAATACGACGCCGCTGACGAAGCGCAGAAAGTCGTCGAAATCTGGAACGATGTGTTCATGGAATACGAGAAGAAAGACGGCACAATCGTCGGCAAGCTCGCCAAGAAGAACGTCGATACCGGTTCCGGCTTCGAGCGCATCTGCACGGTGCTTCAGGGCAAGACCAATGTGTTCGAGACGGACATATTCGCGCCGATCATGGCCATCGCCGCAACGCTCGCATCCGATATCCGCCGCCAGCGCATCATTTCCGACCATATACGCACCGCAACATTCATGATCGCCGACGGCGTCTTGCCTGCGAATACCGACCAGGGATACGTCTTGCGTCGCATCATCCGCAGGATGGTCTTCAATACCGATGCCAAGAAGATGGAGGGGGTCTCGATAGAGAAGCTCGTCGACCATCTCGCCTCCACATTCAAATCCACATACCCGAACGTAGACGCGCAGAAGGGAATGATCATAGAAGAGATCGCGAAGGAGGCTGAGAAGTTCGCGAAGACTCTCGATGCCGGGTTGAAAGAATTCGAGCGCGTCGCTGAAGGGAAGACAGAAATATCCGCGAGTCGAGCCTTCATTCTCTTTTCAAGTTATGGTTTTCCTATAGACCTCACTATTGAACTTGCTAAAGCTAAGGGTATAGCCGTCGATCGAGTCGGTTTCGACGCGGAATTCAAAAAGCACCAAGACCTCTCCCGCGCCGGCGCGGAACAGAAGTTCAAGGGCGGCCTCGGCGACACGTCGGAGATGTCTCTCAAATATCACACCGCGACGCACCTCCTTCATCAGGCCCTTCGCCAGGTCCTCGGTGCGCACGTATCCCAGAAGGGATCGAATATCACGCCCGAGCGATTACGTTTCGACTTCACTCATACGGCAAAGATGACTGACGACGAGAAAAAGCGCGTCGAAGACATCGTGAACGCAAATATCAAGGCCGCGCTTCCGGTCCACAAAGTAGAATTGCCGAAGGCTGAGGCAGAGAAGACCGGCGCGCTTCATTTTTTCGGCGACAAATACGGCGACGTCGTGTCCGTCTATTACATCGGCAACGACATCGGCTCGGCCGTATCCAAAGAATTCTGCGGCGGCCCTCACGTGGAGAACACGGGCACACTCGGCACGTTCAAGATTCAGAAAGAGGAGGCTGTGAGCGCAGGAGTAAGGAGGATCAAAGCTGTCCTCAGCTAGGTCGCACCTCGTCGGTTATTTTGGTCTATAATGAGACCATGTTCTCCCTCTTTCGTCCTCACGCGGAGCTCGGCATCGTCTTTCACATCGGAACGGCGTCTGTCGGTGCGGCTCTGGTCAGGTTCGAGCACGGCAAGGTCCCTCATGTCGTATACACGCTCCGCGAATCGCTCCCATACCGCGAAGACGTCGATCCCGAGCGATTCATGAACGAGATGCTCGTCGCTCTCAAATCCGTGAACGATCGCCTCGCCAAAGAGGGTCTCGCGCACCTTAAATTCACCGAATTCGGATCGCTCGCGTCTGCCCGTCGCGTCCGTCATGTCTATTACATATTCTCATCGCCTTGGACGGTGACCGAGACCAAGGTCGTATCCGTCCGCGAGAACGAGCCGTTCGCCTTGACCCGAGACCAGGTCGATAAGATCGTTGCGACCCATGAAAAGATGTTCGAGACCGAGATGGCGAACGGCGATGCGAAGGCTCTGTCAGGGCTCAAAGTCATCGAGCGCAAGATCATTGATATCAGACTCAACGGATATCATGTGTCAGAGCCCTTTGGAAAGAAGGCCCGATCGGCCGACATATCGTTTCTCGCGAGCCTCGTCCCGACCGCTCTCTATGAAAAAGTCGTCGACGTGTCGGCGCGCGCATACCGCCCAAAGGATACGAAGGCTTTTTCATTCGCCCTGGCATCGTTTTCGGTCATACGCGACGCCTTTCATGAAGAGAGCGATTTCATATTCCTCGATATAGGCGGGGAGATATCCGACGTGACCATCGTTCAGAACGGCCTCATATCGGAGACGGCCAGCTTCCCTCTGGGCAGGCATTTTATCGCACGGCGCGTCGTCAAAGCTTTTGGCGGATCTGCCGCTGAGGCGGCGTCTCTCATACGCCTCACGGAGGAAGGCCGTGCCGACCAAGTTCTTCAGGATAAATTGAAGCCCATCACCGACAAGGCATTGGAGGAATGGATGGAAGGATTTCACGGAGTTCTCGACAAGGCCATAGGAGGGGCTTCGCTTCCGACCAAGATATTTGTCGCTGTGAATACGGATATGGTTCAGCTCTTTGTCCGCGCTCTGCGGGCCGGAAAGGCGCCTGAATTCGGCGTGGCCGAGGCGCCGTTCTTCGTGACGCTCGTCAATCATGACAAATTGAAGGATCTTGTATCGTTCGCGAAACGCGCCGACAAGGATCCGTTCACCGCCGTCGCCGTCGCATTCGCGGGCCGGGCGCATGATGGTGTATAATATCTTCCAAACACGTTATGGCACGAAAACCTATGCAAGATATCGTCCCGAAGGGCCGCTCCATACGGAACATCCCTTTGCGCGAGGACCGAGAAAGGCTCGATAAGCCTGCCAAGCCGGAAAAGGCCGAGAGAGAGCTCATTCGGCCGAGGGCGTCCAGGAAAAAAGAAGTGACGCAGGACGAGATCCGCGAGAGACAGCGCGAGGTCGAAGCGATGGCCGCTAAACGCCTCGCCGACGAGGAAAAAGAGCGCGACCTCGCCCAAGAGATCGATGAAGAGAAGCAAGCGGAAGAGGCTGAAAAGGAAAGCCTCCGCAAAGCGCGCGATGAATTCGAAGAGAGTCGCGCTAAACGATCGCGCCGAGGCAAGTCGAGCGGTAAGCGCGGCCTCATGTATATAATCGGCGGAATCGCCGTCATCGCCATACTCGCCGTCGTTATCACGAGTGTATTCCATAGCGCGACCATAACCGCAAAGCCTCGCTCTCTCGCATTCACAGCTGACGTCGATCTCGTCGCGAAGAAGGATGCGACCGCGAACGAGCTTCCGTTCACGCTCATAACCGCGACCGAACAATCGAGCGCGACCGTCAAGGCGACCGGCTCTAAACAGGTCAGCACGCGCGCATCGGGCACTATCGTTATATATAACAATTACAGCACCGCATCGCAGAGGCTCATCAAAAATACCCGATTCGCGACCCCGGAGGGTCTTGTATTCCGCATAAACGATTCGGTCACGGTGCCGGGGAAGAAGGGTACGACGCCGGGTAGCATCGAAGCCGCAGTCACGGCCGACGAGGCGGGCGACAAATACAATGTCGGCCTCAAAGACTTCACCGTTCCCGGATTCAAGGGCGATCCGCGATACAGCTCTTTCTATGCTCGATCTAAAACCCCTCTTGCCGGAGGCTTCGTGGGCACGGTCAAAGTCGTCGCCGATGCCGATCGCGCCAAGGCTAAGACCGATATAGAGAAAAAGCTTTCAGACTCGCTCCTCAAATCGGTAGAGTCCCAGAAGACAGCAGATGAGGTTCTTTATGATAAGGCGTACAGCATCGCGTTCACCACTCTTGCGGACGAAGCATCGGGCGATAGCGTCGTGATCAAGGAAGAGGGAACTATATCAGCAGCCGTATTCGATCGAGTGGCTCTCGGCGCGGCTCTCGCCAGGACCTATATCAAGAGCTACAAGGGCGACGCCATCACCATACCGAATGCCGACAATCTGACCTTCGCGCCGAAGGACTTCAAGCCGGCGACCGCCGACAGCGTGTCATTCCATATATCAGGCGCAGGCACGTTCGAATGGGTCTATGACGCTGACAGCCTCAAGGCGGCGCTCAAGGGCCAGTCGCGATCCGCCACCGCATCGATTCTCCAGCAATTTCCGATGATAGAGAAGGCCGACATCTCCATCCGCCCGTTCTGGTCCCGATCCTTTCCGACAGATGTCGAGAGGATAGAGATCAAGAAGGCTATCTAACGAAGGCCCCGGAACTAGGCTTCGAAAAACACCGAAAGCAAGGTTTTTCTCGACCTAGTTCCGGGGCCTCCTTTACAGGCGCGCTTTCTTAGTCTATAATCCTTCTCACGTTCTCAATGGCAGATCAAAACAAACCAAGCGTCATGGGCGTCGTCACCGAGGCCCTTCCGAACACCTTTTTCAGAGTCAGACTCGAAGACGAGAGCGAGATACTCACGTATCTCGCCGGCAAGATGAGGATGAACCGCATCAGGGTTCTCATCGGCGACAAGGTCAAGGTTGAGCTCGAGCCGTACGGAGGGAAGGGTAGGATAGTCCAGAGGATGTAATAAGCCGAAATATGCGAGTAAAATCATCAGTAAAGAAGAAGTGCGCGAATTGCAAGGTGGTCCGTCGAAAGGGCTACGTGTACGTCGTCTGCAAGTCCAATCCCCGCCATAAGCAGCGCCAGGGCTAGACTTTGTTTTGGCTCTATGTTAGGATAATCGTCCAACCCCATAGAGCGCTAAACGCCATAGCCAAGACGTTTTAATTTTTTTATTTTCACTCAAGCCTTCATGCGAATCCTCGGTATCACCCTTCCAGACGAAAAGCGCATAGAGATCGCGCTCACCGCGCTCTACGGCATCGGCCGTTCGCGCGCGCTCGATATCCTCGCCGAGGCGAAGGTCTCTCCGACCAAGAAGTCGAAGGAGGTCACCGCCGATGAGGAGAACGCCATCAAGAAGGCCATGGAGAGCTTCAAGATCGAAGGCGATCTCAAGCGCGAGGTCGCTTCGAACGTCAAGCGATTGAAGGACATCAAGGCGTATCGCGGCGTCCGCCACCAGCGCAGCCTCCCGGTCAACGGCCAGAGGACGAAAACCAATTCCCGAACCCGCCGCGGCAATACCCGAAAGACCATGGGCACGGGACGAAAGGTAGCTGAGAAGAAATAATCACGATTATGGCTGAAACCAAGAAAAAGATCGATGATAAGAAGGCAGCGGCTCCTGTAGAGAAGAAGGAGGCTGTTAAGGCGCCCAAGAGGAAGGTGGACTCCGGCGTGCTTTTCGTGCAGTCGACCTATAACAATACCCTCTGCCTCCTCACGGATGCGTCGGGTAATGCGCTTGCTCAGTCTTCGGCGGGCGCACTCGGTTTCAAGGGTGCTAAAAAGGGCACTCCTTTTGCTGCCGCAAAGGTAGGCGAGGTCCTCGCTGACAAGGGCAAGCTCATGGGCATGAAAGAGGTCGCCGTCGTCATCAAGGGCGTGGGCTCTGGTCGCGAGTCGGCTGTCCGAAGCTTCATTACGAAGGGCATCAGCATATCGTCGGTAAAGGACGTGACGCCGGTTCCGCACAACGGCCCGCGACCGCCACGACCGCGCCGCGTATAAATTTTAATATCGATCATGATAAACGGACCAAAATATAAGATCGCGCGCCGACTCGGAGCAAATATCTTCGAGAAGACGCAGACCGCGAAATTCGCCCTCCGCGCAGAGCGAAAGGCAGGCAAGGGCCCTTACCGCCCTAAGGGCGAGTTCGCGACCGCAATGCTCGAGAAGCAGAAGGTCCGCTATACCTACGGCGTTATGGAGCGCCAGTTCAAGAAGTACGTCAAAGAGTCTGTCGCTCGAAAGGGCGTCAACACCACGCAAGCGCTCTATGAGCGCCTCGAGACACGTCTCGATAACGTCGTATATCGCCTCGGCTGGGCCCCGACCCGTCTTGCGGCGCGCCAGATGGTCGCTCACGGCCAGATCATGGTGAACGGCAACCGAACCAACGTCCCGTCTCATACCGTCGGCGCCGGCGACGTCGTATCTATCCGCCCGGCGAGCCTCAAGAAGCCTCTTTTCAAGGACCTCGACGAGAAGATGAAGAAGGTCGCCACCCCTTCGTGGCTCTCGTACGATAACGAAAAGAAGTCTGCGAACGTCACCGCTCTCCCGAAATTCAATCAGACCGAAGTCCTGTTCAACCTCGGCCAGGTGATCGAGTTCTACAGCCGTTAATTAATCTCGTAATAATAAACGTATGAACGAAACCAATATCGTGCTCCCTTCGAAGCCGAAGATCGTCCTCGAGAAAGAGAATCTCGGCGTATACGAGATCGACGGTCTCTATCCCGGCTACGGCCATACGCTCGGCAACTCGCTCCGCCGCATCATCCTTTCGTCCCTTCCGGGCACAGCTGTGACCCATGTTAAGATCGCAGGCGTATCCCACGAATTCTCGACCATAAAGGGCGTCAAGGAAGACGTCATCACGCTCCTCCTTAATCTGAAGAAGCTCCGCATCAAGGTCTCTTCTACGGAGACCCAGACTCTCAACCTTAAGATAAAGGGCGTGAAGGACGTTAAGGCATCCGATATCGAGGCTCCCGGCCAGGTCGAGATCCTCAACCCTGAGCTCCACATCGCCTCTGTCACCGACAAGGGCGCGGAGCTCGACATCGAGATCACCGTCGCTCACGGCCTCGGCTACGTATCGAAGGACGTGCTCCAGAAGGAGCGCGTCGACATCGGCACGATCGCCCTCGACGCGACCTTCGCTCCTATCAAGCGCGTGAACTACGAGGTGGAGAACATGCGCGTCGGCGACCGAACCGATTTCAACCGACTCAAGATCACCATCGAGACCGACGGCACCATGACCGCTCACGAGGCTCTCGAGAAGTCGATCGTCATCATGATCACTCAGCTCAAGGCTATCGTCGGCTTCAAAGAAGAGGAGCCTGTCGCTCTTGCCGCAGTTGAGAAGTCAGAGGCTGCATCAGGCGAGAAGAAAGAGCTCGACACCGAATTCCTCAAGACGAGGATGGAGACCCTCGGCCTCTCGCAGAGGACGACGAACGCTCTCGCGAATGCGAATATCCGCACGGTAGGTGGTCTCGCTCGCAAAAAGGAGATCGATATCGAGAATATCGAAGGCCTCGGCCCGAAGGGCATCCAGGAGATCCGGAAGGCTCTCTCGGAGTATGGCATCACCCTTAAATAATCAGGTCTCAGTAGACAAAAGCGGAAAAACCTGTAAACTTGAGCCTCTAACAAAGCCATGCGACACCACGAGAAATATCGAATACTTGGTAGGGAGAAGGGACAGCGCGCCGCGCTCGTCCGCTCTTTGGTGCGCTCCCTCATTATCCACGAAGGCATCACCACGACCGAGGCAAAGGCCAAGGAGCTTCGTAAATACGTAGAGCCTATGGTGACCAAGGCAAAGACCGGCACTCTCGCCGCGCGCCGCCTCCTCGTATCGAGGATAGGCGACGCAAAGGCAGCCAAGAAGCTCGTCGAAGTCATCGCGCCGGCGCACAAGACCCGCACCGGCGGCTATACCCGCGTCGTGAAGCTCCCGCTCAGGAAGTCGGACGGCGCCAAGATGGCCCATATCCAGTTCGTCAAGTAATATTCTCTAATTATCAATCCCATGAGGACCATCCACACTATCGACGCGCAGGCAAAGAAGATCGGCCGCATCTCATCCGAGGCCGCCAAGATCCTCATGGGTAAGAATTCGACCGCATACGCTCCGAACGTCATCGCCGACGTCGAGGTAAAGATCGTAAACGCTTCGAAGGCCGACGTATCGACGAAAAAGAAGGAGGAGAAGGTCTATCGACGCTATACCGGCTACCCGGGCGGCCTCATCGACACGACCTTGAAGCGCATGATCGAGAAGAAGGGCTACGGCGAGGCGTTCCGCATCGCTATCAAAGGCATGCTCCCGAAGAACAAGCTCACGCCGCGTATCATGAAGAATCTCACGATCACCGAATAAACTTTTATGAACGCAACCGACAAAACCAAATATTTCGAGGCTGTAGGACGCAGGAAGACCGCTGTCGCTCGCGCTCGCATCATGCCAGCAGCGAAGCAGTCGTTCGAGATTACGAACGCAGAGGGCGTTACCAAGGACCTCGCAGGCTATTTCGCTACCTCTGATATGCAGGCTATTGGCGAGGCCGCTTTCGTCGAATCCAAGATCGCCCAGAAGTTCAAGGTCACCGCAGTGCTCTCGGGCGGCGGCATACATTCTCAGGCTGAAGCTCTTCGCCACGCGATCTCCCGCGCCCTTCTCGATTACGATCTCGAGCTCCGAAAGAAATTGAAGAAGCTCGGCTTCCTCAAGCGAGACCCCCGCGCGAAGGAGCGCAGGAAGTTCGGTCTCAAGAAGGCCCGCAAGTCTCCTCAGTGGAGCAAGCGTTAATACGACGAGCAGAAGCCCCGGAAGGGGGTTTTTGTTTTGCCTGTCCACCAGTCCTGCGGCGTTTGACACTCTGGTCGATTTCCGTAGTCTTCTCTCCAGAGCAAAAGGTACGCCTTGCGCTCTTTATATAAACCTCAAACAAAAGGAGTGTCTCAGGTACGCCTGGGATCAAGTCATGAAGAGAATAGATACAGACCTCATCGGACCCTTCCTCAAAGAGGGGAAGCTGAGCCAGGAACAAATGATCGACATGCTGCGGCGCGTCTATGACAAAGTCCGTCCGCATCTGGACAAATTCACGCTCAAGCCTCTCGGTGACGGGCTCGCATGCGTCCACAAGGACAGTATGTTCTACAGTAGCGTCGGGAGCCATAACCCGAGATCGGTAGGGGCGATCCCTCTCGAGACTCAAGGTATCTGCTACTTCAACGATACCGGTTGCTACGTAGGCGAGGTAGGTAAGACTCGTTTTCAGCCCGCGTGGGGGCTCACCCGGCAAGGCGACTGGGTCACCATCAACGTGGAGATCGGTCTAGCCGAGTACAAGCCGAACGAAGTGTATCGGGAATATGCCGTGGCGGTGGATATCAGCCCGGCATTCTCTCTGGAAAGGATGCTCGAATTTGCGGACGTATCCGCGCGCGCGGTCATAAGGTGTATCGAGTTTAGTGTGAACGACTGGATGATCAAGCGCCGCCAGCTCTATGAGCAGGCTGCGGAGCTTCATGAGAAGATCGGGCTTTGCCAGGCTCTCCTGATGACCAAGATCTGATGGCTCCAAGCCGCCCTGTCAGAAGGGCGGCTTTTTGTTGACATGGTCGCCTCCGGCAAATAAAATGTCAGCACTATGGAAGAAGCGCCAAAAGGGCCTGAAATAAAAACTGAGACAGAGCTCGAGAAGCTCAAAACAGAGCGCGACGAGTACCTTGCGGGCTGGCAGCGCGCCAAGGCCGATTTTGCCAATTCCAAGAAGCAGAACGACGCCATGATGAAGGAATTCCGCACTATGGCGAATGAAGGCCTCATCGAAGAGCTCATTCCCGTGCTTTCGTCGTTCGAAATGGCGTTCGCGAATAAGGTCACCTGGGAAAAAGCCGACAAGAACTGGCGATCTGGCGTCGAATACATATACGGCCAGCTCAAAGGCGTCCTCGACCAGAACGGACTCAAGGAATTGAATCCGATAGGGGAGAAATTTGATCCGAATTTCCACGAGGCTGTTCGATACGAACGGACTGCTGATGCGGCGCAGGATCACGGGATACTTTCCGTCGTAGAAAAGGGATACAAACTCGGGGCGAAACTCGTCCGTCCCGCCAAAGTCGTTGTCGCCGAGGCCTCGAGCGCTCAATCTGAACCAAAATCAGAATAGCTTGCGTACTATCCCTGTAAGGTATATTTTTAAACCAATGCTTGCCAAGAGACCGCAGATAAATATCGTATCTCGCGAAGTCACGCTCGCCACAGGCGAAGTCGTCCAGGCTTTCTTCGCCGTGATCGAAAATAACGGCGTTCGCGAGATCAAATTCCTCGGTACCAAGCCGATCCAGACCTCTAGGGGCGCACAGGCGGCGCAGACCGCACCTGTCCTCTCTCTCGCAGCCCCGAAGGCGACGGTATTCGCCGAGCTTTTCATAAAATCCGTATACGAGTACGCATCGCCGTTCTTTTCGCTCGACTTCCTCGTCAATCAATTGGCCCGGGCCCCTTCGTTCAAAAGCTAGCTTCTCCTTAATCATCGCCGCACCTTGCGCGGCTCTAGCTTGCACTAATATATGTCAAAGATCATAGGTATCGATCTCGGTACCACTAATTCCGCCGTCGCTGTCATGGAGGTCGGTGAGGCGAAGATACTCGAGAATGCGGAAGGCACCCGCACTACGCCATCCATCGTCGCCGAGACCAAGACGAAGGAACGCGTCGTCGGCGTCGTCGCCAAGCGCCAGTCAGTCACCAATCCGAAGAACACGGTATTTCAGATCAAACGCTTCATCGGTCATAGTTTCGACGAGGCGTCAGTTCAAAAGGACGCGAAAGTCGTTCCTTTCGAGTCGCGTAAATCCGATAACGGCGGCGTTGAAGTGAAGATGGGCGAGAAATGGTATCGTCCCGAAGAGATTTCCGCGATGATCCTCGCGAAACTCAAGGCGGACGCGGAAGCGCGCCTCGGCGAGCCTGTTACGGAGGCTGTCATAACCGTTCCCGCGTATTTTAACGACTCTCAGCGTCAGGCGACTAAAGACGCGGGCAAAATCGCCGGCCTCGACGTGAAGCGCATCATAAACGAGCCGACGGCCGCGGCTCTCGCATACGGCTTTAACAAGAAGAAGGACGAGAAGATCGTCGTATTCGACTTCGGAGGCGGCACGTTCGACATATCCGTCCTCGAGGTGGGCGAAGGCGTCGTCGAAGTGCGTTCGACCGACGGCGACGCGCATCTGGGCGGCAAGGACATCGACCAGAAGATCATCAACTGGCTCGCAGACGAATTCGCGAAAGAGAACGGCGTCGACCTCAGGAAGGACGCTCTCGCTAAACAACGCCTCGACGACGCGGCTGAAAAGGCAAAGATCGAGCTTTCGACCGCGGTCGAGACCGAGATAAATATCCCGTTCATATCGGTTTCCGCTGACGGACCGCTCCATCTCGTTAAAAAGATGACGAGAGCCAAGCTCGAAGAGCTCTGTTCGGAATTCATCGAGCGCGCTATGCAGATCACGAAACGCGCCATGGACGCGTCTCCGTTCAAGATCGCCGATATCCAAGAGGTTATCCTTGTCGGCGGCCAGACCCGTATGCCCGCCATGCAGAAGGCTGTAGAGGATTTCTTTAAAAAGAAGCCTCATATGGGCGTGAATCCTGACGAGGTCGTCGCCATCGGCGCGGCTATCCAGGGCGGCATTCTCCAGGGCGACGTCAAAGACGTGCTCCTTCTTGACGTCATCCCTTTGTCATTCGGTATCGAGACCATGGGCGGCGTCGGTACGAAGCTCATAGAGAAGAATACGACCATTCCGGCGTCGAAGTCGCAGATATTCTCGACCGCGGCCGATAATCAGACGTCCGTAGAGATCCATGTCGTGCAAGGCGATCGTGCCATGGCTCGCGACAATAAATCGATCGGCAGATTCATCCTCGACGGTATCCCGCCGGCTCCTCGCGGGGTTCCTCAGGTCGAGGTGACGTTCGATATCGACGCGAACGGCATTTTGAACGTCAAAGCAAAGGAGAAATCCACGGGCAAAGAGCAATCGATCAAGATCCAGGGCTCGTCAGGCCTTTCCAAGGACGACATCGAACGCATGAAGAAGGACGCTGAAATGAATGCCGCCGATGACGACAAGAAACGCGCCGAGGCAGAGGCGAAGAACGTCGCCGAACAGATGATATATACGGCGGAGAAGTCATTGAAAGACGCCGGCGATAAGGTTCCTGCCGACGTGCGCGGCGATGTCGAAGCGAAAGTCGCCGATCTGAAGAAGGTCAAAGACGGCTCTGACGTCGATGCGATCAAGAAAGCGTCCGAGGCATTGTCTGCGTCGATGCAGAAGATCGGCGAGGCCATGATGAAGGCCCAGCAGGCGGCTGGTCAGAACGGCGCAGGCGCGCAGGGTGGCTCGGAGTCGAAGAAAGAAGGCGACGATAACGTGAAGGACGCGGAGTACACGGAGAATAAGTAATGTCCAAAGACTATTACAAGATCCTCGGAGTCGATAAGGGCGCGTCGCAGGACGATATTAAAAAGGCGTTCCGAAAGCTGGCCCACGAACATCATCCCGATAAAAAGACGGGCAATGCCGATAAATTCAAGGAGGTGAATGAGGCCTACTCCGTTCTCAGCGACGAGAAGAAACGCACCCAATACGACCAGTTCGGCTCGGCCGGACCGGGTGGATTCGGCGGACAGGGCGGCGCTGGATTCAATCCGAACGATTTCGGATTCGACTTCTCAGGCTTTCAGGGCGCTCAGGGCGGCTTCGGCGGAAACGGCGTCGAATTCGACCTCGGCGACATATTCGGGGATATATTCGGCGGCGGTCGCCAGAAAGCCAAGCGTGGCTCGGACATACAGGTAGACCTCGACATAACCTTCGAGGAATCTATATTCGGCGTCGAGAAGGCCATCGTGCTCAATAAAGTATCCGTCTGCGCCGAATGCACGGGTTCGGGCGCGAAAAAAGGCTCGAAAATGAAGACCTGCCACAGATGCTCGGGCAAAGGCCGCGTCACCGAAGTGCGCCGATCGATCATGGGCGCATTCCAGACGACGCGAACGTGCGAGACCTGTCACGGCACAGGCAAAGAGCCCGAGGAAAAGTGTCCGATCTGCCACGGCGCAGGCGTGACGAAGCGCAATCAGGAGATCAAGGTCAAGGTTCCCTCATCCGTCGAGAACGGCGAGATGGTGCGCCTCACCGGCGCGGGCGAAGCGGTCGCCGGCGGGCAATCGGGCGACCTGTACCTCCGTCTTCATGTCAAAAAGCACCCAACCTTCCGCAAAGAAGGGCATAATCTCGTCCTCGAGACGAATGTGAAGCTCTCTGACGCGCTCCTGGGCACGTCTATCGCGCTTAAAACCCTCGACGGCGACGTGACGCTCAAGATCCCTGAGGGCGTGTCCGAAGGCGAGATCCTTCGCCTCAAAGGCAAGGGCGCGCCGACCACGCCACGCGGCAAAGACGGCCACCGCGGCGACATCCTCGTCGTCGTCCATATCGCCATGCCGAAGAAGCTCTCGAAGGATGCGAAGAAGGCTATAGAGGAACTCAAGAAGGAAGGAATATAATCTCTCGTAGTCGCGACGGAAACATATGCACGCGCCAACGCGTAATAGTCTTGGATTTGATCCTTACAGCGCTAGACATAACCCCTAAACTCCAACTTCAACAGAAAGGCAATTAAGTGATCACGCCAAATGTTAGCGATCGAGAGAGACTGATGCGTCTTGTGAGGCCCTTTATCTGGCCTGCAGTCGCGCTCAGCATCGTCGCCTTCGCCACCCAGGCGATGGGACTCATATTCCCGTACCTCATAGGCAAGGCCGCATTCAGCATCGAACGTCATCAGTACGAAGAGGCGTACGGAGCGATGGCAGTCATCGCTCTCACGCTCTTCTCGACGAACGTCATCAGGAACTTCCGGTGGAATCAGGAATACAGGCGGGTCTGGGCGCCCTTCGACAGGCTCCTGACCACGGCTGTTCTCGACCGAACGGCATCGTTCTCGCCCAATCAGGCCGAAGAGTCGGCGGGCGAGATCCAAGATACGACCTTGAGGGGCGTGAACGCTCTCAAGGGCGCGGCCCGAAATCTCGTCGGCGACTTCGTACCGACGCTGTTCGGACTCGCCGCCGCCCTCGGAGGGCTCTTCTGGATACACCCGTCGCTCGGACTCATCGCATCGATATGCTTCTGCGGATACGCCGCAGCCATACATGCAGTGAACCGACGACATCTATCGGATATCCGAAAGCTTACAGCCACGGAAAGCCGCATGGGCAGGCGATTCTCGGCCCGGCTCCGGAATATGACCTCGGTCATATTGACGGGAGAGGCGGATAGGGAAAGAGCCTTGTACTGGAGCGAGCACGACAAGTGTTCGTCCATGGAATCGGAGCTGTGGAGCGGATATCAGCGGAGAATGGCTATGTTCCGCGAGCCGTTTTCGGTCGTATGCTTCATCGGCATCATGTATGACTGCGTGAGGCTCATGAAGGAGGGAAATCTATCCTCTGAGAATCTCATTGCGGCCGTATGGTGGTCTTCGTCGGTCTTCTCTTCTATGGCGACTGTGGGCGCCGTGCAGAGGGACTTCATGGAAAGCTGGGGACCTATCGTCGGCCTCCTCGATTTCCTCGACCGGAAGCCGCGAGTACCTACGCCCACGAACGCGATCGCTCCTCAAGCCTTCACCGGCATGGAATTCAAGGGAGTAAATCTGTCGATCGGGAATACCAAGATCCTCCGGGACATATCGTTCGACATCATGCCAGGCGATTTCGTCGCCTTCGTAGGAAAGTCCGGGGCGGGCAAGAGCTCGCTCATGGACCTCATCCTCGGGGCACGGATGCCGGACGCCGGAGGCTCGCTCGATATATCAGGCGTCGACAGCCGGCGTTTGGACCAGGCATGGTGGAGGAAGCGTATCGGCTATGTCCGTCAGAAGCCCGCGTTCTGGCCCGACAAGAGCGTGCGGGAGAATATCCTGTACGGCCTCGAAGGGGTTTCCGAAGAGCGTTTCGACCGCGCGATCGACGCGGCGATGCTCAAGGAGGCCCTGAAGGGGCGTCTCGATATGCCTATGGGCGAAGACGGCTGTAACTTCTCCGGCGGAGAAAGGCAGCGCGTCGCGATAGCGCAAGCTCTCATTCGCGAGCCTGAAGTGATCCTCCTCGACGAGGCCACGACCGGACTCGATAATGACAGCGAGCGGGGCGTTCTCGACGCGATCGATCGGATCGCGAATGAGCGACGACCTGACGGAAACAGGAAGTACACCATCATCATCATCGCTCACAAGATGCGGACCGTGTCGAGCGCCGGCTTTATCGTCCTCCTCGACAGAGGATCGGTCGCCGACATCGGCCCGGATATCGAGCTCTACCAGAAGTCGTCCTTGTACAAGGATCTGGTCGACCTCGAGATCTGGAATATCGGCATTCAGGATGGAAAGGGTGATCCAGCGAAGAAGCCCGATCGACGCCACGCCAGAGTCTCGGCGCTCGTCGGATAGGCAGAGGGCCGTAGATAGAGGTCTTTAAATAAATACTCGAGGAGCCCTGACCAGGCTCCTTTTTTCTTAGCGCGTCCTATTTCTGAAAGGGAAGAGAAGCTTCTCGAGGAACTTCGGGCCAGAATCCTTGTTGCTCGGAGCTCCTCCTGAGACGGACTTGCCGTTTTTAACGTCTTCAGCCGCCTTAGCGTTCACATCGAATAGCTTGGCTATGAAATTCTCGATCTCCTTTTCGCGTTTTTCGGCGTCTTCGATCATATGGGAATAGATGTCGAGCCTGTGAAGCTTCCTGTATGCGTCGAAATCAAACTCCTCATAGTTACAGAAAAGCTCCTCTCCCGGCTGTATGTCGCGGGCGGCCACCTCGAATCCCTCGGTCTCGCTCGTGGCCTTCGTCTGAACGACATTGGGCGCCGTGGAATGGTTTATGAACCTCTCATCGTCAAAGCAGAGTATAAAATGCTTAGTGTATTTGTCGACATAGCAGTAATTCAGGAACTGCGCGCGGGCCGATTCAGAAAGCTGGAGAAGGGTGTCTTCGGGAACGATGATGTCGAGGCCCGGCATGAATCGCCACGTAACCGCGCCTTTCGGTATGAATTGATCTGCGAAGAGCCCGAGACCCGCACCCTTTATTGAGCTTGGGCCTATTTTCGTCTTGACCATCAGCATAAATATGTAGCCCTATTATATACCCCTTAATAGGGCCCTGCACAGGAACTTGCGCACATATTGACAATATGATTATTTATGCTATAATTGAATGGTAAACGTTCGTTGAACCCACAACTGCATAAGGAGTACCCATGAAAGATCTTGCGATTCTTCTGGGCGCGCTCGCGTGCATCACACAAGTCTACGGATATTGGATCTACAACAAGGCGATCTATAAGGGCGACATCAAGCCTAATGCGACGAGCTGGGGCCTCTGGGGTCTCGGCAGCGCGGTCGCTTATTGGTCCTATACGAGACTCGATAACGGCTGGATCGAGGATATGCTTCCTTTAGTCTGTGCCGTCATCTGTTTCGGAACCTTCGCGATGGCCCTCATCAAGGGCAAGTTCGAGAAGGCGAAACGGGAAGACATCCTTATCGGCGCTCTCGATATTATGGTCATCGCATTCTGGCTTTCTTCAAAATCAGACGTGGCGACCAATGTCTGGATGCAGATCGACGTTGTCATCTCGTTCCTGCCCATTCTCCGGGATTCCTGGAGAAAGCCGCAGGATGAACAGCTCAAGCCGTGGATCGTGTGGTGCGTAGCGTATACGCTCATGTTCGCGTCGGTGCTTCTTGTGATGATCGAGGAAGGGAAGGCCGGCTGGTCTCTCATGTACCCGTCAGTCTATTTCGTCCTCCATCTCGCAGTTGCGCTCGTCGTGAAATTTCGTACCGCCAAGCCTTAAACAAGCCTGGCGGTATTTCTTTTGTGATATCATTGTCATATGACTCGCAATATCTATGTTGCCCAAAGCTCGATCGAAGGTAAGGGGGTCTTCGCGAAACGGGACTTCAAAAAAGGCGATACAGTCTTTCTTTTTAAAGGCAGGATCTATAAAAGGGTGAACAAAGATCAGCACGATACTTATGCCAATCCGAATTCGATCGGCTTCGGAAAGAATCTTTGGATCGACCCTATCGGTAAATTCCCGTTCATAAACCATTCCTGTAATCCGAATATGGGGATACGCGGTCGCGTGACGTTCGTCGCTCTCCGCGACATCAAAAAAGGCGATGAGCTTACGTTCGATTATTCAATCATCGAGGCTGATACCGGTTGGAAGATGAAAAACCTCGAGAAAAAAGGATCTCACTTCCGCCCCGTAGTGCGATCGATCCAGTTTTTGCCGCTCGAGACGTACAAGCGCTATCTGCCGAATATCCCGCGCTATTTCCAGAAGGTGTATACTGATTATCACAAGCAGCACGCTCATGGATAGGAAATCAAAGCTTTTCTTTTCCGTCATCGCGGTCGTTGTCGCGCTCTCGGTTATAGCGACCTTCTATCGTTATGCGGTGAAGGGCGATTTCGTCACCTATACCGACGAGAACGCGCTTCCGTCGCCGTGGGACGTGGTTAATATCCCTAATCCCTAAACATGAATCCTCTCATGTGCAATTGGGATACGCCTCGCTTCCTCATATTCTCAGGGAACGTATTCGACCCGCTTATCTACTATTCGCACCTTACCGCCCTCGTCCTTTCCTTCGGATTCGGATTATTCGTGTTTCTGAGCAATAGAAAGGCGATAACGACGCAGGTTCTCTTCGTCATAACCCTTCTTATGGGTTCTTGGATGTTCGGCGACCTCGTGCTCTGGGCTACGGACAAGCCGAGCTATACCATGTCGTTCTGGTCGTCGATCAACCTCATCGAGCCTTTCATCTATGCGTTCAGCCTCTATTTCGTCTATCTCTTCGTCGACGAGAAAGATATATCCCTGAGGAAGAAACTCGCTATATTCCTACCTCTCATCGTGACGGTCGTCCTCACGCCGACGCGATACGGCATACTGGGATTCGACATGACCACCTGCGACCGCGACGCTATCGAGGGTCCTTTGGTCTATTACGGCTATTTCCTCGAGATGGCATACGTGCTCTGGATAGTCTTTGTCGCATTCGCCCGACATAGCAAGACCATGCTTCGGGACAAGAAGACCCAGATACGCCTCGCCGCCGGAGGCATCGTCCTGTTCCTCCTATCCTTCGCCTTTGGAAACATCATAGGCAGCCTCTTCACCGATGCGAATTTCCTCGGGGAAGACTATAGCTGGACGATAGGGCAATACGGCCTTTTCGGCGTGCCGATATTCATCGGCCTCCTCTCCTATATGATCGTAAGGTTCAAGGCTTTCAATGTGAAGCTCTTCGGCGCGCAGGCTCTCGTATTCGCCATCATATTCCTCGTCGGCTCTGAGTTCTTTTTCATAACCTCGGTGATGAACAGGACGCTCGTTACGATAACGTTCGTGCTCGTGTGCATCGGCGGCTATCTCCTCATAAAGAGCGTAAAGAGAGAGATAGAGGCGAAGGAGGGTCTCGCAAAAGCGAACGCGCGCCTCGTCGAGCTCGACAAGCAGAAGACCGAATTCATTTCGTTTGCGACCCATCAGCTGCGTAGCCCGCTCACGGCGATCAAGGGCAATACCTCGCTCATCCTCGAAGGCGACGTCGGTCCTATATCGGAGCCTCTGCGCAATGTGACCCAGACCATATATACGTCCGTGAAGACCATGATCAACGTGGTCGAAGACTATCTCAACGTGTCTCGCATCGAATTGGGCACTATGAAATACGCCATGACCGAGCTCGATTTCGCCGCTCTCGTGAAAGAAGTCGCGAACGAGCAGAAGCCGAACATCGATGCGAAGGGTCTCGCGCTCAACGTCTCGATCGACGAGGGCCAGACCTACAAGATCAAGGCTGACGTCGACAAGTTCAAGCAGGTCATCATGAATACCGTCGATAATTCGGTCAAATACACGCCGAAAGGCACGCTCACGATCACGCTTTCGAAGAATGCGGGCAAGATCCGCCTCCAGATCAAGGACACCGGCGTGGGCATACGACCGGACGTCCTGCCGAAGCTCTTCCAGAAGTTCACCCGCGCGCCGAACGCGTCTGAGGCGAATATCCACGGCACGGGGCTCGGCCTCTTCATCGCCAAGGAGATCATGGTCGCTCACGGCGGGCGCATCTGGGCCGAGTCAGCAGGCGAGGGCAAGGGCAGCCAGTTCTATGTGGAATTGCCGGAGGTTAAATAAGCGAGAAGTCGCCTTACAAGGGTGATTTTGCTAGTATGAACATATGGCCAAAATAGAGCCCAAAATCCTCAAGGGTTTCCGTGATTTCCTTCCGGCGCAGCAGATAGCGAGGCAGGGGATGATCGAGACCATCAAGACGTCGTACGAGTCGTTCGGCTTCGAGCCGCTCGAGACGCCTGCTTTGGAGTATGCGGAAACGCTCACGGGCAAGTACGGCGACGAAGGCGATAAACTGATGTATCGCTTCAAAGACAACGGCGACCGGGATGTCGCATTGCGCTATGACCTCACCATCCCCCTGGCGCGTGTGGTCGCCATGAACGGCAGCATGAAGAAGCCGTGGAAACGCTATCAGGTGTCGCCCGTCTGGCGCGCCGACAACCCGCAGAAGGGCCGTTATCGCGAGTTCTATCAGTGCGACGCCGACATCGTCGGCTCCACGTCGGTTTTGGCTGACGCAGAGGTTCTGGCGCTCGCCGCATCGACCCTGCAGAGGCTCGGCGTCGATGATTTCGTCATTCGCATCAATTCTCGGGCTATCATCAACGCATTCTATGAATCGCTCGGCCTTTCTGCCGAAGACAAGGTCGCGGCCATCCGCGCCGTCGACAAGATGGACAAGATCGGCGCTGAAGGCGTGAAAAAGGAGCTCTCGCAGTCGCTTGGTGCAGGCGCAAAATCTGCAGACGACATCGTCGCGTTCGCGGCGGTGTCGATCGACGCCATGAATGACAGAGCAGAGCTCGCCGCTCTTTCTGAAAGGTTCCCGGCCATCAAAACGGCGGTCGCCGACCTCATCTCCATCATCGAGAGCGCGTCTGTTTTAGCGCCGAAGGCTCGTTTCGTCGTCGATCTTTCGATCGCGCGCGGCCTCGACTATTACACCGGCATGATATTCGAGACGAACCTCATCAAAGCGCCTCAATATGGGTCGGTGCTTTCGGGCGGTCGCTATGACGGCCTCATCGGCATGTTCTCGAACCAGCCTGTGCCTGCAGTTGGCGCCTCGATCGGCCTCGATCGTTTGTACACGGCCCTCGAAGAGCTTGATTTGGTCAAAGCCGCGAACACGACCACAAAGGCTCTCATCGTCAATTTCGACGAGACGCTTCGGGCAGATTATCTCCGCCTCGCATCTGATCTCCGCGCCGCGGGTGTGAACACGATTTTGTATTTCGATACGACCGACATGAAGAAGCAACTCTCGTACGCATCCGACAAGGGTATCAAATACGCGCTCATATACGGGTCTGAGGAGGCGAAGGAGGGAAAAATCGTCCTGAAGGATCTGGAGAAGGGAAGTCAGGAAAAGATCGCGATCGGTGAGGTCGCTAAGGCTATCAAATAGCCGAAAGTTATCCTTTGCCGCCTCCGCCCGGCGGCGCTATCCTATACCCATGTCCTTTAACGGCTATCAGAAGGCCTGCGCCCTATTCTTCGCCATTCTCGTGGCGTTCTGGGGCGTTCTCTATCTTCAGGATATACGCGAGACGCTCGCTAACGACGTATTCGTGCTCCTCTACGGGCTCATGCCTCTCATAGGCGGCGGATTGGCTCTCGCCGGATATCGTAGGTGGGGAGGGCTCTCGACCATACTGGGCAAAGCCATACTCCTCCTCGGCTTCGGCCTCTTTCTCTGGGGCGCGGGCGAATCGACTTATTCGTATTACAACATCGTCCTCCACGTCGATATCCCGTATCCGTCGATCGCGGACCTCTTCTTCGCTCCATCGGTCTTCTTCTATACGCTCGGCGCCATATACCTGTCGATTACGACGGGCGTAGGCCTTTCTCTTAAAAGCCGCGCAGGGAAGCTCTTCGCCGTAGGCGCGCTCGCGATCATCTCCGTCATCGCATATTACTTCCTCATCGTGGTGGGGAAGGACGGGCTCTTCATTTCCGATAGCACCAATGTTTTAAAGACCGTTCTCGACGTGGCGTATCCTTTGGGCGACTTCATCAGCCTCGCGGTATCCGTGGTCGTCGCGGGCCTGTCATTCCGATACATGAACGGCCTCTATAAACACGACATCATGTTCGTTCTCGCCGGTCTCGCCGCCATGTTCGCGGCCGATTCGATATTCTCGTACACAACGACCCTGGGCACGGCGTATAACGGCGACGTGGGCGATCTCGCATTCACCGTCGCGATATTTCTCCTCACCTGCGGCCTTCTCGGATTCAATAAGGTGAAGACGGCTCCTGCGCCCGCCGATTAATCCGTGATATCATTTCGCTATGGCCCAAGCCAAGAAAACGCTCCTTTCCGGCGTTAAACCGACGGGAAGGCCTCATATCGGCAACTATTTCGGCGCGATGAAGCAATTCGTCGATCTTTTGAATACGGGCGAATACGACTGCTATTTCATGATCGCCGACTATCATGCGCTCAACTTTATCCAGAATGGTCAGACGATGCGCGACAACATCATCGACCTCGCCATCGATTATATGGCTATCGGCCTCGATCCGAAGAAATGCGTCCTGTTCAAGCAGTCAGACGTGTCTGCCCATACCGAATTGTGCTGGATATTCGATACCATAACGACCATGCCGTACCTCATGCGCGCGCACGCATACAAAGACGCCGAGGCGAAAGACAAAGAGATTTCCGTCGGTACGTTCAACTATCCAATGCTCATGGCGGCGGATATCCTTTTGTACGGCGCAGACGTCGTGCCGGTGGGCTCTGACCAGAAGCAGCACGTCGAATATGCCCGCGACACCGCGCAGAAGTTCAATAACGCGTTCGGAGAGACGTTCAAATTGCCCAAAGATCTCATCATCGAGAGCGTGAAGACCGTTCCCGGCATCGATGGACGCAAGATGTCCAAATCGTACGGCAATACGATCAGCCTCTTCGCGACCGATGCCGAGATTCAGAAAGCGGTCATGTCGATCGTCACTGATTCAGGCGCCCCAGGTCCTGACGGCAAGGCCGGTGTGCCTGTAAACGTGCGCGCCATTCATGAGCTTATCTGTAGCAAAGACTATTTGGACAATCTGTGCGCCGAGAATGCGGGGAAGTATAAGGCATTGAAGGACGCTTTGGCCAAAGACCTCCAGGATTTCATCCGCCCTATGCGCGAACGCCGCGAAAAGCTGGCGCAGAATCGCAACAAGGTCATCAAAGTCCTCGAAAAGGGAGCGAAGCAGGCCAAAAAGCGCGCTGATGCCGCTCTCGCTCTCGCGAAGAAGAATATTGGCGTAAGCCTCTAATTTCTGGTATTATCGCCTTATCCCACGACCCAGCTGACACCTGGCGAGGACCGAGAAAAGCCGCCGAGCGCGGCGCAGAGCAAGAGTTATAAGACAGGGTGGCACCGCGACCGTGCGCAAGCAATGAGATCGCCCCTGAGAATCTAAAGATTTAGATTTTGAGGGGCCTTTTTATGTATCGGAACCATTAACAACGAATTAACGACGATATTCCCATGAAAATAGCAGTACCGACGAATAAAGTGATCGAATCGGCGGGTAAGGACATCATGGTCCGCGGCTTCGTGCACGCCCTTCGCGCTCAGTCCAAGATCGCTTTCATCATTTTGCGCGACATTCACGGCACCATCCAAGGCGTCGTGGGCAAGGAATCGTCCGCATTCGAGACGGCGAAATCGCTCAACGTCGAATCGGTCATCGAAATACATGGCTTGGCCAAGAAGGCCGACCAGGCTCCGGGCGGCGTCGAGATCGAGGTCAAAAATATCGTCGTCCTTTCGGCTGCGGCACCGGAATTACCGATCCCCGTCGTCACCAAAAAGGGCGGGGAGGAAACCGAAGCCCCGATCCGTTTCGACTATCGCTGGATCGATCTCAGAAAGCCCGAGAAGGCGAAGATCTTCAAGGTCTGGACCGAGCTGGAGCGCGGCTTCCGCCAGTACTGGCTCGATAATAGCTTCATTCAGCTCTATCCGCCGTCCTTCATGAATACGCCGTCGGAGACGGGCGCGCAGGTCTTCGAGGTCAAATATTTCAAGGGCAAGGCGTACCTGGCCCAGTCGCCTCAGTTCTATAAGCAAATGGGCATCGCATCGGGTTTCGAGCGGGTATTTATGGTAGCCCCTATATTCCGCGCCGAAGAATCGTTCACGACGCGACATCTCACCGAATTCACCGGCTGGGACTTCGAGATGGCATACATCGAATCGCATCATGACATCATGGATGCCGAGGAAGGCATGATCATTTCGGGCTTCAAGGCGGTCAAAGCGGCGCTCCCGGACGTGAATATCGATATTCCGACTGCGCCGTTCCCGCGCATTCCTATGGTCGAGGCAAAAAAGATACTCAAAGACCGCGGTATTGAATCGGGCGAAGATCACGACCTCTCTCCGGAGGAAGAGCGCGCGATCTGCGAATACGTCAAAGAGAAGCACGGCCACGATTTCGTATTCATCACCGACTATCATAAATCCAAGAGCGCCTTCTATCATATGCGCCACGAAGAGGGTAGCGCTGCCGGTCCGGATCGATCGAAGCGCGCAGACCTCCTGTATCGAGGCATTGAAGTCACGACCTTGGCCCAGCGCGAGCATCGCGTCGATATTCTCGAAAGACAGGCTCTGGATAAAGGCATGAGCCTCGACGATCTCAAAGACTATATGAACTTCTTTAGGTACGGCTGTCCTCCGCACGGCGGCGCGGGCATCGGTCCGGCACGCCTCATCATGAAGATGCTCGACCTTCCCAACGTCCGCGAAGCGACCTATCTGCCGCGCGATGTAAAGCGCCTCAACCCATAACGCGGTAGAATCGAACAATGACCTTCACCGTCAAACAGGAACGATTCGAAGGCCCGCTCGAGCTCCTTCTCGATCTCATCGAGAAGCGTAAATTGTTCGTGAACGACGTGTCCTTGTCCAAGGTCGCAGACGACTACATCGGATACGTGAATAACCTAGGCGAATTTCCGGTCGCCGAAGGGGCGCAATTCGTCCTGATCGCATCGACGCTTCTTTTGATAAAGTCCAAATCGCTCCTTCCGACCCTCGAACTGACGACGGACGAACAGGCGTCGATCGATGACCTCAATCGCAGACTGAAGATCTATGAGCG